>CBEVZO010000300.1:0-5484 GCA_965554365.1 uncultured Anaerolineae bacterium | reverse complement strand
TGGATAACCTGCTGCCCGTGCAGGACGCGGAGAATTATCGCTTTGAACGCGGCGATATTGCGGATCGGGAAACAGTCGAGCGCGTACTAAAAGCGCACAACATCGACGCGATTGTGAACTTCGCCGCCGAATCGCATGTAGATCGCTCGATCCTCGATCCTGACGCATTCATTCGCACAGACGTGGTCGGCGTATACACACTGTTGGATGCGGCGCGACAGCTCGATGTGCTGCGTTTCCACCACGTCAGCACCGACGAGGTCTATGGCTCGATTGACGAAGGGCATTTCCGCGAGGGTGATCTGTTGGCACCCAACAGTCCCTACGCAGCCAGCAAAGCGGGCGGCGAGATGATGGTGCGCTCGTATCAGGTGACCTACGGGATGCACACCAGCGTCACGCGCGGCAGTAATACTTTTGGCCCATACCAGTATCCAGAGAAAATCGCGCCGTTCTTCATCACCGAAGCGCTTGACGACCGGCCTCTGCCGCTGTATGGGGACGGAATGCAGGTGCGTGATTGGCTGTATGTGGATGATCACTGCGACGCGATTGAAGTGGTGTTGTTCAATGCCGCGCCGGGCACGATCTACAACGTGGGCGGTGAGCATGAGATGCACAACATCGACGTGACGAAGTTTATCCTCAATGGCCTGGGCAAACCGGAAAGTTTGATCCGCTACGTTGCGGACCGGCCTGGTCACGACCGGCGTTACGCGCTGACCAACGACAAGATTCGCGCCGAACTGGGTTGGACGCAGCAGCACACGTTCGCGGAAGCGATGGCGGATACGATCAAGTGGTACGAGGAGCACGCGTGGTGGTGGCGCAAGATCAAAACTGGCGAGTACCTCGAATACTACAAAACACAGTATGCTGAGCGCCTTGCTGAGACAGAGTAAACACGCCGTAAGCACGCGATCTGCAACAAAAAATAACCGCCACGATTGGTCAATCTGTCGCGGCGGTTTTGATATTTGGTAGGGGCGTGTCCGACTTTAGTCGGCCTTTGCTTTTCCCGGTACATGTCGCCTAATAATTCAGCGATGTATCGCGTAGCTGCACATCGTCAAAGTGGGCGATAGTGTCTTCTTCCACGCCAATCGCCATTGTGCCACTGAGCAGTTTGGCGTCGGTGATGGCGGCGATAAATCGCCCGTCCACGAAGAAGGCGACGCGTTCGTCCAGTGCCACGATGATGCACTGATGCCACAGGTCGAAGGTGGGTTCAACGGATGCTTCGTAGAGTACCGTGCGTGCGACCGGCGTCGCGGCGACGATGCGCAGGATCGTGTCTTTGTCGGTCTTTTCCAGTTCGATCATGTACTGGTTCAGGTTTGCGCCTGTTGCGGTGGGCACGGACCGCACGCCGAGCCACGCGACACTGCCTGCCGGGGCTTCAAGGGGCAGACGAATCCAGGACTGCACAAAGATGTCGGTGGAGTCAACGTATTGGGTGGTGTCGTTACCGTTGCCAAAGACGTTGTTAGTCGAGTCGATCTCGCGGCGGAAGCGACGATAGACGGGTTGGTTGGTGGAGGCAATCGCGTAGTAGTCGTAACGCTCAGCCGCTGTGTTATCGACCACATACTCACCCGGATCGGACTCCCACCAGTACGCGGAGGTGCGAT
This sequence comes from uncultured Anaerolineae bacterium, assembly GCA_965554365.1. Classification (GTDB taxonomy): domain Bacteria; phylum Chloroflexota; class Anaerolineae; order Aggregatilineales; family Aggregatilineaceae; genus CAYRNY01. The sequence continues at coordinate 3,853 of CBEVZO010000300.1, read as the reverse complement.
CCGGCGAGAACCATTCGTACCAGTCAGTCAAGCCATCGCGGATGATGCGCGTTTCGAGGTCTTCGAGGATGTCGAAGGCGAAGCGCGCGTCCACAGTAGCCGAGATTTTGGTTTCGGTGAACAGACAGTCGTCCACACGCAGCACATCGTAAGCGCGCGGTGTGGTGAAGCGGATCGTCCCGGCGGGCGGTGCGTCCGTGATATCTTCCTCGAACACGATATCGCCCTGACGGAGAATTGTCAGGCGGTTGCCCACCATCAGCACGTTGAAGTCGAACCATTGCCCGCGCGCGTAGTAGTTGGTGCGTGTCCAGGATTCGATCAGGTCGCCCTGTCCATTGAGATGCTGCACCTCCATGTGGCCGCCATCCATCACCAGCCGGTAGCTGCCCTGTGTGCCCTCGCGCAAGTGTACGTTGAAGCCGCCGGTTTCGCTGTAGAGACGGCACGCGAGCAGCATACTATCCAGCGGCGGGACAATGGGGGTTACTTCGCCGCCTTCGGTCATGCGGATGTAGCCACCTTCCGCCAGTTCGACATTGAGGAAACTCGGCGTGTCCCAGGTGTTGGGGAATGTGCCGCTCTGGAAGTGTTGGCTGGCCGCTTCGGGACGCTGGATGATGATGTCGTCAAAGGCGACCTGTCCACTAACAGCACTGAGTGTTTGCAGGAAGATGCCCCCGCCTCCCGGTAGTGAGAATCCTGTATCATTGACGCTCAGCCGCAGCATGTTATCGATGTAGACAAAGTTCCGGTTGCCGTCGGTCCAGAGTTTAACTTCGTACCATGTGCCGCTTTGCAGCGGGGCGTTGCTCCAGGTCGAGAGGATTTGCTCAGTGCTGCGACTGATCGCGCCGGGTTGTCCGCGCCGGAATGTCGCGAGGCCGGGCAGCATTTCTAATGCATAGTAGCCGTCTTCGCCGAAGCGGAAGATGATACGCCCGATACTGTCGCCATACAGCAAGTTAATGCGCATGTCGATCAGCAGGTCTTCATCTTCAATACGTTTCCATTCTGGCGCTTCACGGCCCAGGATTTCCAGTGAACTATCCAGCCCCGATTGACCGACCAGGATCACGTTGCCGCTTTCCTCTACCGGTTGCCAGCGTGTGACATCGTAATCCCACCCATCCAGCGGATCGTCGCCTTCCATATCCTGAATAAACGGCAGCGCGCCTTCGGGAATTGGTGTCGGCGTGGGGAATGACGTCGGACTGGGAATCGGCGTCGCCGTTACCGGACGTGGCGTGTCGGTGGGGATCGTGGTTGGTGTCGGTGTCGGCGTCAGCGTAGGTTGGGGCGTGAGCGTAGGAGTGGGCGTCGGTGGCACATAGGTAAACGCGAACTGCACGCGGTTTATGTTGACCCCGTCGGCGTCCGACCATGTCATAACGCTGCCCTGAAAGTCAAACGCACGGATGATGACGCGTACATCGCCCTCAATGCCGTCGGCAGGGACGCGGGCTGGTTGTGGAAGCGGAGCAAAGACGTCGTAATTCTGCAATAGTTGATTCGTGTTTGCGTCCACGAATTCGATGCGGTATTTGTCGATGATCTGCTCGTTTTGCACCTGCATGTCGAGGAAGACCACGCCTTGCACAGGATCAACGTAAACTGAGGCGATGTCGATGCTAATCACGACCGGTGTAGGCGATGGTGTGTGTGTCGGTGACGGTGTGTGTGTCGGTGATGGTGTGTAGGTCGCCGTAGTGGTGGGTGTGAATGTGTTTGTTGCGGTATGGGTCGGCAGCGGTGTGTTTGTCGCTGTGCTGGTAGGCGTAGCGGTCTTTGTCGGCGTGTGAGTGGCAGTCGCGGTGTGCGTTGCCGTAGGTTCTGGCGTAGCAGTCGTCGTAGACGTGGGTGTGGAGGTCGAGATAGGAGTTGCTGTGTCTTCCGCGACAGGCGTAGCGGTCGCCGGAGGGCTGTACGCAAACACCAACGGCGACGTTTCGCCGATCAGGATACCTTCAGCATCATATGCGCGCACCAACGCCGTGTATTCGCCACCAGTCAGATCGTCAACTGGCAAATGGATCGCATCGTAGGGTGGTGGCGTGTGCGTATAGTCGCCCACTTGCAGCGCCACATCATTCAGGATTTGCAGCCGCATATGATCGATCCGTGCATCAGCAGGTACATTGATGCGCACAATGATATCGCTGGTCACCGGATCGATATCCATCCCCACGATGTTGATTGCAATCAGGTCAGGCGTGTCAGGGGTATCCGGTGTGGGCTGCGCAGGTGGCGTTGTGGCCTCTGGGTCGAGTGTCGCAACCGTGTCAGGTCGCGGGGTGTGGCTGGGTTGTACAGTATGGGTAATGGTAGGTTGTGCGGCAATTTCAGGGGTGCCATCTTCGTCGCCGCCGCGTGTCACCAGGAAAATGCCTGCTGCGATGAGTGCAATGATCACCACCGCCATGCCCGCGAAAAGGGGCATCCGGTTGCCCTCGCCACCCATAATGCGCGGCAGTGTGCCGGAGGCGGGTTTCATGCCGGGAGCGGGCGTGGATTCCTGGACGGTTGGGGCGGTGGGTTTTTGTGCGGCACGCATCGCGTCGAGATCGGCGATGGTCTGTGCGGCGACCTGCTGCAAGTGTACGGGCGTCGCAGTCGCTGCCGTAGCCCCTACCGCTGCCGTCAATGCCCCTGTGAGGTCACTCGCTGTCTGGAAACGCTCATCGGGATTCTTCGCCATCGCTCGCGTGATGATGTCGTCGATGGCAATGGGAATGTCAGGGTTGGCTGCGGAGGCTTGCGGCACGGGATCATTGATATGCTTGAGAATCACGCCCATCGGCGTTTCAGCGGTGAACGGCGTGCGGCCTATGAGCATTTCATATAGCATCACGCCCAACGCGTAAATGTCTACGCGCCCATCGACCTGTATACCCATCCCCTGCTCAGGAGCCATGTAACCCGGTGTGCCGACTGCCATACCGCTGGCGGTAAGTCCCTCTGCCCCCTCGATCATGCGCGCGATACCGAAATCGGTCAGGAACGCGTTGCCATCGGCATCGACCATGATGTTTGAGGGTTTGATGTCGCGGTGAATCACACCCTGGCGGTGCGCGTAGTCCAACGCCGTCGCAATTTGCCGCATCAAGAACGCGATTTCGTTGAGTTGCAGGGTGTCACGCTGCATAATGTCTTTGAGCGTGCCGGTTGGCAGATAGCGCATCACGATGTAGGGCGGATCGTGGTTGCCGTTGTAATCATACACCGGGAGGATATGGGGGTGTTCTAAGCGGGCGATGAGCTTGGCCTCGCGCGTGAACCGGTCCAGCGAGGTACTTTCTGCTGCAATCGCCTTGTGGATGATTTTCACGGCCACATAGCGGTCCATATTGACCTGGCGTGCCCGGTATACGGTCGCCATGCCGCCACGTCCGATTTCATCCACAATTTCGTAGGGGCCAAGGTTGGAACCAATCATCAGGATCACCGCCTGCTGTCGGGTTGCTCTGGTTGCTTATGAGGACTATTGCGACGCTGTGCGAATTGTAGCACACTTGGCTCACGCGCACATCGCATAGGGTTGTATGGTGTGCGCGACCTTTACCGTTTGGGAATGGGCTTGACCAGCTTGTTTCTGTCGCGGATCGCGAGGCCGAACACCGCTTCGTTTGGGTAAAACGCGATCCCCGAAAATGTACCGATCACATGCCCGTCATACTCACTGCGCAGCAAGCCGTCGGCTGTGCCTACCGGACGTCCCACGATGTCCACCATGCGTGCGACTGGATCACCGGGGTGAACTTCGTCTCCTGGCTCCACCAGCCGGTGAATGATGCATGCGGTGGGCACGCGGGGGTGTGTGGCGCGGCGGATCGGATGGCCGGGGTTAAGCATG
>CBEVZO010000299.1:0-5506 GCA_965554365.1 uncultured Anaerolineae bacterium | reverse complement strand
CCTAGCGTTGGGCCGCTGCCAACCAACCATTGAGGCTTTGCGACAAGCCGCCGACACCATTCGCCCCTTCAACGAAGCGCTTGCGGCATGGTTTGGCACACTGGCGAATCGCCTGCCCGATGTCGCGCACCCTGAACGCCTCAGCCCCAATGAAGCACAAGCGGACAAACTGATCGAGGGCTGGAAAGCATGGGATCAAGGCAATGGCATTGGCGCAATAGAACTGGGTAAGCAGGCGCACGCGCTCGCTGTTACTGACGGCGAACGTCTCGCGGCGGACCGATTGCGCCGCCTGGGTGAACTACTGGATCAGTGGGCGTCGGCGGGAGACAGCGAAGATCACCAGGCTACCGACCGGACCGAGACTGACGTACTGGCAATTTTGCTCACCGAAGAAGAACGCGAGCGCCAAACCTTCGCGGAGCAAATGCCGAGTACCAGCCTGTATTTACGTGCGATGAGCCGGGGTATTGTCGCGTTCATGCACCAGAGCAGCAGCGCCGGGTGGCGTGCCCTGTATCTGCACTATGTGCTGCGCGGCATGTTGGCGCTGTTTGACGATCAACTCGAAGAAGCCGAATTCTGGCGCGAGGTTGCCAGTAAAGGATTCGACAGCGCCCGCACACATCGTGCATTCCAGGTGCTTGACCGTGCGCTCACCAGCCGCTTACTGGTCCAGAAAGCACAACGGGCCTTGAATGCTGTATCACGCCCTAGCGATCTAGACGCCGTGCGGCAGGCGATCAACATTCCGCTGGCGGGAGACATCCTCGGTGGGTTAGAGCAAGCGTTGCACCTGATTGACGACGCGCTGCGCAACTGGTCCGATGGCGAATTCTACACCACGCGACAGGCGCTCGACGACGCGGTGCAACACACTACAGAAGCGATTGAATACGCTCAACTCAGCATCGATCCATTTGTACACTGGCTCACGGCGCTGCGCGACGCTGCCGCCGAGTTACAGCAAGCCCGCCTCAGCATCGAACAGGGCGCGGCGACCACCAGCGAAGTCGTTGATCCGGCGCTTGCGGAAGCGCATGCGCAGATCGTCACGGTCACACAGCGTATACTCGGCGCGGACCATGTACACCAGGTGCGCCAATGGGACGAGATGTATCAGGCGGTGCTGGAAACCTACACCACGCTGCGTCTCACCCGCGCGGAAAAACTGGCCGCGTTTAGCCGCCATTTTGCCTCGCTGTTCATCAACCGTCACCCGGCCTATCCACTGTTCCGGCACTGGGAAACCGTGAGCGAGCAACTCCCGTTGGACCAAGACGAAGATGCCATGATCGATCTGGATCACGCCGAAATGGTTGATCCAGACGGGGTGGCGTATCTGGACGATGACCACACCGCGCCGCCACTCCCACAGCGCGAACGCGGTGCAAGCAGTGATCTGCCCTGGAACTGGATCATCGCCATCGCAGTGCTGGGACTGATCGCGATTATCGGCTACGCGGTGATTCGCAACCTGGGCGGGGATGAGGATACTGGTACTGAGAACGATGCAGGATCAAGTGGCGTGGTGAGTTCTCCGACAGCGGTAGACACGCTGTCCCCCGCCACATCGACCAGCATTCCTACCAGCATTCCGGTCACGACTGCCGCGCCAGCGATCAGCGCGCCAACCACCACTGCAACCGACATTCCGCCGACTGTCGCTGCTACGCTGCCGGCGGAACCGACCTCAACACAGTTCGTGATTCCGACCACGCCACCCGCCAGTGCCACCGATCCGCCGCCGCCCACAATGACGCCGACACTATTCATCACCAGCACATTACAACCCACGCGCACACCACAAGAAATCGCGGCTGCGCCCTCCACCACCACATCAGGCCGTTCGAACGTGTTAACCGCATTAGCTGCGCTGCCGACCACTATACGCCCCGGACCGCAAGGCAGCATCGCACCGGGCACTGGCTCCGCGTGGGTAATCACGACGGTCAACACCGGCAGCACCGAAGTGCAAATCGACTTCGCGCCGGAAATGCTCAGCACGCTATTCCAGCCGGGAGCCGCAAGTTCCCTGCGCCGCGCAGATGCCGTGTTGGAATTGGTCACATATGATCAAACGAACGAAGTCGCTTTTGGGTTAGGCGCTGCGAATGAATCGGGCGAACAGACCATCGGACAGGTGCAATTCACCGCAGAGGGCTTTGTAAGCCTGGGGCTGAATCAGAATGGACGCTTCCGGTCTTCGACAGAGTTCCCGCAACAGAATCCGCAGATTGAACTCTCGATGCGCCGCACCAATACCAACACGATCAGCTTCTATGTGGATGACCGGTGGTTGGGCGATTCGGTATTTTTGTTCCCTCAAGGTGACCCGTTGACCCTGATTCTATATTTATCTGGGCGCGATGTTGTGGTAGAAGTAAAGAGTTTCGAGATCGATTTTAGTCCGCGTGATGTAATTCCCTGATGTGGGTGGGAAGCAAAAGTAGCTGGAAGGAACACGGATGCGCGATTCTGAACAAGCGCTGCACGAACGCTATCGTATTGGAAACTACATTGACACCTTCGCCCTGGGACACTATGCGCGTGTGCTAGACGCGGACGATTTGCTCCATGAGCGCCGTATAGCGTTCAAGGTGATGCGCCCGGAACATCTCTCGGATGATGGCACGCCGCGTTGGGAAGCACGCGCTTTCATCAACGAAGCAGATTTGCTGATCCGGCTGGAAACCACACCGGCAGCCGTGCGACTGTACGACTGCGGCTATATCTCCGCGCCGGAAGAACGCCCGGACGGAGGAGACATCCTCTCACTAGGCACGCACGTCGCGGCATTCCGTGAACAGTTGTATCCCTACACGGCGCTAGGTTGGCGACCCTATCTCGCGCTGGAACTGCTGCCGCGCTATCACAGCCTGTTTTATCTGATGAAACCCAACAGCGCGAACGGTCGTCGCCGCCTGCCCACCGAGGAAGGCGTTGATCTGGCGATGCAATTCGCGAAATTCCTGCGCGAGGCTCATGCGCAGCGCGTAGTGTATCTCGATCACAAGCTGGAACACGTCTATTGGGACGGCACAACGCTGCGCGTGATCGACATGAACAGCTCGCAATATCTGGAAACCGGCACACACACCTTCGATCAATATCTCGCGCAGGACGTACACAGCCTGTGCGTCGGCGTGCTGTATCCGGTATTCACCGGGCTATCGCCACAAAAAACTGCGCTGCGTCCCCAACCAGGATCGCAGGCCGAAGTCGAGCGCCGGTATTCCGACGTGGATCACCTGGACTTTGGCGTGGAACCCACACTCAGCCCAGCGCTCCAAGAATTGCTGCAACGCGGCGCACATCAAGAACTCGACACTATTGAGGACTTTTTGCATGGGCTGGAACACGTCGCAGGGCGGCACGGTTGGGACTTCCCCGGCGCACCGATAGTTCCGGGGTTACGTGAAGCCCGCGAGCAAGTCCGCGCCGGATTGCAAGAACTCCGCCGGGGTCAGGATGCGTTGCGTGCCGCGCGCGAGCGGCTGGTCGATGCGGCGATTCTGGATGATATTAACGAAGACATGGAAGCCGAACTGCGCCGGTTGCTGGCGCAAATCAACAACGCCTTGAACCATCGCGTGATTCCCTAGGCACACACAGCTAAACGAGGAAACGCACTATGGCCGATCTGCAACAACAGCTTGAGCATCTGCGCCAACAGATCGAGGCGCTGCCCGCCAGTGCAACGGCGAGCGAAATCGCACAACTGGAAAGCGAAGCGCGTACGCTACTCGCTCAGAGCAAAAACACACCATTCGAGGCCGAAGCACGCCAGTTGTTCACCGAACTCGCGCGCCACAGCGCCCCACCAACACCCGAAGCAGCAGCGGTGCGGGGTCTGCTGCGTCGCGCACGCATTCGCATTGAAATCGCGGGGGATGAAGACGACATCGACGAAGCCGTTGACATCCTCGCGGAGGCACTGGACGCCGACCCGCACAACCAGGAAATGTGCGAATTGCTGCATCAGGCCGCTGCGAGCAGCCCGCATCTGGAACTCAAAGTGCGCGGGCTGTTGGAACGCTACGGGTTGGAGGTGGACGACGTTTCCCCCGCGCCACTGGATGCCGCGCCTGCGTACTCCGGCTATGATGATGCGCCGCCCACCGAAACTTATGACGATGCCGCGCCCGCACCCGCCCCATCAGCGGACGTGATCGATCTGCTGGCGGACGTATCGCAGGCATACTATTCGGGCGATTATCAGCGCACGATTGATCTGGCGAATCAAGTGCTTGCCAGGGACTCGCACAATGCCCAGGCACAAGACTTGCGCCAGAAGTCCGAAGACAACCTGCTGCGTGGTATTGTGCCGGATCACCGCATCCCGTTTGACGCACGAATCGCTTACAACCGTGCGAATTCGCTGGTCCGCGCCGGGAACTACGACGAAGCCGAACGCCTCTATCGTGAAGCACGCGATCTCGCCGCCAATGCGGGAATTGCCAGTTGGAAAGACGTGGAACAGGCGCTGCTGGATATTCAGGACCTCGCGTTGGCGCGCGAATTGCTCGCCGAAGGGGATCGACTGCTCGCCGCTGACGATTGGGACAACGCCTTGCAGAAATACGAAGGCGCGATGCGCGTGGTCCCCAATGATCCCCTGGCCCAGGAACGCATCGACCTGGTGCGCAATGTGCGCCAGCAGTTCGATCAAGCCACCGTGCAGTTGAACATGACCACCGGCTCGCTCAACGAACGTGCCCTAGAATTGCAGCAGTTGCTTAACACACTGGCAGGAATGCGCCAACTCCTACCCGGCAGTGAACGGCTGCGGCAGTTGACGCGCGAGATCGAAGATCGTATGGGCAACCTCATCGCGCAGTTGGTGAATCAAGCGCAGGGCGCGCTAACCCGCACCGACGCGGCGACCATCCTCGAAGAACGACTGCGCCTGACCTCAGAAGCCGTGCGTGCGCTCGAAACGGCGGCTGAACTTGATCCGGCTAATCAGGATATCATCGCGCTGCTACAACGCGCGCAGCAGGGTGAAGCGGATATGTCCGAAGCGCGACATATCATCGAACGCGCGACTGCGTTGATCGCGCAGAACTACGATAACGAACTGAGCCAGGCGCGGACGATGCTGGCGGGGCTGCGCATGTATGCCCAAGACCCGCGCTATCGCATGACCGTGAGCGAACTACTCGCGCGCCACCTGGAACGCGCCGAGGCTGCGCTCGACAACAATGATCCGCAGGGCGCACAGCGTTGGCTTGATGCGGCGAAAGAAGAACCGTTCCGCATCCTGGGGCGGCGCACCGATATCCTGCGACTGGAAGAAGATGTGCGGAAAATGCGGCGCGGGCGCTATACCCTATGGGTCGTGATCATTGTGGTGATCGGCATTATCCTGGCAGCGGTGGGTTTCGCCACGCAAGACACCTGGGAACCGATCCTCAATCCGCCCACAGACACACCCACCATGACGCCAAGCATCACACCTTCCCCCACACTCACGCCGACATTCACCTTCACACCCACATTGACG
>CBEVZO010000298.1:0-5510 GCA_965554365.1 uncultured Anaerolineae bacterium | reverse complement strand
ACGGTCCCCCAAATGAAATACCTACCCCTGAAAGGAGGGGGCCGGGGGGTGAGGTGGCTTTTCTACAAGTTGGTCCCCAGAACGACGCCGTGCGATAATGAGCCTTAGATATCTATCATACACACACGAGGAGAAACCATGCCCAAAATCGTTACGGTTGACCAGATGCGCGCGATTGAGCAGGCCGCCGACGCCGGTGGGCACTCCTACGCCGCGATGATGGCCCACGCAGGCCGTGCTGTCGCGGATCGCGTGATCGAGCTACTGTACGGCGCGCCGGAACCCACCATCGCGATCATTGTGGGTCCGGGTAACAACGGCGGCGACGGGCTGGTCGTCGGGGCGCTGTTGATGCAGGAACTCGACGACGCACAAGTAACTGCGTACATGCTCAAGCCGCGCGACAAAGACGACCAGGAATACGCGGCAGCAGTCATGGCGGGCGTGACCATCATCAACGCGCCGAACGGCGACGATCACGCCGAACTCCACAACCTGATCGCCCACGCGGATGTGGTGATCGACGCACTGTTCGGCACAAGTCTGCATCTGCCCATCGAGGGCAATGCGGCAAAAATCCTCCAAACGGTGGATGAGATACTCGCCGCCCGCCGTGACGCGCGTCCCCCCACCAGCTACACCACACCGAGCGCCCCGCCCTTCCCCACCGAGACTGCACCACTGGTGATCGCGGTGGATTGTCCCAGCGGATTAGCCTGCGACACCGGCGCGTTGGATGAGAACACGATCCACGCGGACGAAACGGTAACTTTCGCCGCTGCCAAGCCGGGACTGCTCAAATTCCCCGGCGCAAAAGCCGTCGGGATGCTGCACATCGGCGCGATTGGGCTGCCGCCGGACCTACCAGCACTCAACGACATCACACTCACGTTGGTTGACGCCCTCACCGTCGTCGATCTGTTGCCGGAACGCGCACTCGACGCGCACAAAGGCACAGCGGGACGCGCGTTGGTCGTGGCGGGCAGTCTGAACTACATCGGCGCGGCCTATCTCAGCGCCGCGAGCGCGTACCGCATCGGCGCGGGTTGGGTCACCGTTGGCGCACCAACCCCGATCATCCCCACGCTGGCCGGGATGCTGCCCGAAGCCACCTGGGCGCTGCTGCCACACGACATGGGCGTGATCAACGAACACGCGGTCAAGGCACTACGTGAGGAGCAAGCGGGGCACAGCGCTATGCTGGTCGGCCCCGGCCTGGGCCAGGAAGACACCACCGGCGACTTCCTGTGCGAACTCTTACAGCCGCAGGAGGAAATCCGCCAATCGCGGGCCATAGGGTTTGTGCCCGCCACATCCGCAGAAGAAGCCCAAGCCGCGCAGGACGAGTCGGGACTGCCGCCGCTGGTGATCGACGCTAGCGGATTGTGGCTGCTCTCCGAGATCGAGGACTGGGCCGCGCTCGTTCCGCCGCACACCATCCTGACACCGCACCCTGGCGAATTTGCGCAACTCGCGGGTATCGACACCGCCGACGTGCAAGCGGATCGCGTCAGGCTGGCGCAGCGCAAAGCCGCCGCGTGGCACTGCATCGTCGTGCTAAAAGGCGCGTTCACCGTGATCGCCGCCCCGGATGGACGCACTGCCGTGCTGCCCTTCGCGACTCCGGCGCTCGCCAGCGCGGGGACCGGCGACGTATTGGCCGGTGCAATCACCGGGCTGCTGGCGCAAGGACTCGCGCCGTATGACGCAGCCATCGCCGGGGCGTACCTGCATGGGTTGGCGGGCGTGCGCGCGGGTGAACACAACGGCGTGCTGAGCGCCACCGCCGGGGATGTCCTCGACATGCTACCCGACGCGCTGAGCCAGATCATGCTGGCGCGCGGGTAAAATCTAGGTGTACACTAGGGGCGAGACAGAGGTTTATTTGTATGGATCGCCCCTGGTGACAAATGATACAAAACCTGCTCAGCAACTTACGTAACGCTCCCCTGAGCCGTGCCCTCTACCGGCTGATCGTGCGCTTCATTGACACGCTGCCCAAACACACGCCGTCCCACCAGCAGGAGCAAACCGCCCGCCCCGTGCGCGTCAGGGATCGCCGTCCCGCCACAGACAATTTAAACAATTTCGACAATGACGATATCCCGGCGTTTCTGCGCTCCCCCGAACAACGACGCCGCCGCCGCGCCGCGCCCCCACCACCACCAACCGCCGTACCTGCGGGGCCACCACGCCGTGCGCGCACCTTTTACCGGCAGTTTTTGCTGCCTACGCCGCCGCCCAACACCCGCACACTCACCATCTTTGTGCGTGGCGCACGTAGAGCAGGCAAAACGACCTTCATCCGCACCATCTGCGATATTGAGGTGCAAGAATTCGCGTCGCGCCGCCTATCCGGTAACGCGTTCAGTATCGAAGATTTCGGGCGCATCTACGTCCACGATGACCTGGTACTCGACCTCATTGGCACAACGGACATGCAACACGATCTGCAACTCCCGTCGCACATCCGCTGCGACACCTACAGCGGCACCATTTTCCTGGTAGACAGCACCTCGTCGCGTTATGTGCAAGGGATGCACGAGTGGTGGCAGCACGCGCGTCAGCACACCCCCCCGCCCTACATCACCGCGCTCACCAAAGTAGATGCCGAACAGCCCGTGCCGCCCGATCAACTGCGCCGCTTCGCCAATGTTCCACCCGACGAGTTGATGCTCCCTTGCATCGCGACCCGCCGCGCCTCAGTGCATCATGTCGTGTCGCACCTGCTGGACGAGATACTGCGCTGGCGAGAGGCGTAAAAAACAAAGTCCCCTCTCCGCGCGTGGAGAGGGGATTTAGGGGTGAGGTTAATTTCGTGCGGCTAGTGCGCCAAATCAGTCGTAACTCTCGCCGGGAACCTTCCCCTTGCGGTTATACACCAGCTTGCGCAGGTCCGGCGACATGCGATAGCGCGCGAGATAGAAAAATACGCCGCCCGTAGAGCGCCGCCGCGTGCCGTCCGCCGTCATCAGACCGTCGCCTTCCTCAATCATCAACGTCTCATCGAGCAACGCCTGCGCAAACTGCCCGCCGCAAAAGCGCACAATCGCTTCAATCTGCCGCAGAGGAACTTTTTCCTCTTCTTCCAGCGTGGCGATGATGTCCTCTACCGTGCGGCGTGAGCGCGCGGTCAGGTCTTTCGTGAAATCGACCTCCAACGGGCTGACAGCCACGCGATACCCTTCCAGATCAAACCCGTTCAGGTTGTTCATCGCGCGCGTGGCGTGCTTTTCCGATCCCATCTCCACCATCGCGACCGGCTGTTCCGATTTTTCGTCCTGCTCGACATCCACACTGACCACCTCGCCATGTTCGGCAAACAGATGTGCCACATCGTCGGCGATGAAGTCCGGCGGGATATTCGCTACAAACAGTTGCTTTGCCATTTTGCTACCTCTCTGACGATTCCTATTCCGTGTCCTGCTCAGCGTCTTCCTGCCGGTCTATCTGGTGTTGTGCAGCGATAGCCTTACCCTCCGCCAGCGCCGTTTCCACCGTGTCCCCCTTTAATTGATCGAGCTGCCCCTGCACCTGCTCGACAGGCTTGCGCAACGTCTCAACGACCTTGCGACGCATCACAACACCCTGTTGGGTAATCGCCTGCCGGGTTTCCGGGCCACTGCGCGGAGCCAACCACGCCACAACCGGCGCGCTGACAATAAACCCTGCAATCAAGCCGCTGACAAAACTGAATGTGCCGCCCGCGTCGCGATCCGCCATGTACCCTTTACTCCTCGTTCGACTTCCCGTTCTTGCTTGCACCGTCCTTACTTGCACCGTCCTTACTTGCATTGCGCAGCGAGCGCCGGATACCCAGCGCCTCGCGCATGATCCCGCCCACACCAGCGGTGATCGCGCTCCACTTCATCACTGGCTCGACCACGTTCTGACTCATAAACTGCGCCGTGCCCTTGACCGTTGAAACAGTTTCGTTGGCGTTGTCCACAATCGGTTTGATCTCGCTTTGCAGCAGATTCACCAGTGCCGCAACCTGCAAGATCAGCACGATCAGCGCCAACATGATCACCATGCCTTCCATCGCCAACATAATCAGAAACAGATCGCGGATGATGGCGACCCAGTTCGCCGCGCCTTCCGAATCGATCACGATGGCGAGAACAATCGCAATAATCAACACGAGGATGAACGACCCCGCGATGGCTCCCCCGCCTACCGCTAGCCAGAACGTCACCCCACGCCCGTCGGAGTTTTCTTCCTCCTGTGCGGGCTGGTCGTTTTTCTGCGCGTCGGGGTCTTGCGTTTTACCCGCCTTGCGATCCGCCTGTGCAGCGGTCTTCGGCTTATCCGCCATACGACACTCCCCTCAACAGGCCGGTGATCCGGCGCATGTGCATTTCAGCAAACTCACTGCTTGCGCAGCCTCAGCGCAGCGAGGTGTGATCCGGTTGACGCGTCAACACACGCGCCACGACCAACGCGACCCAGGCTCCGACCGTCGCCGGAAGCATGTGCAACGGCCCGATGTCCGTCATGCTGACATTAACCGTGCTGCCCGCCGCGTGCCCCAACGCAAAGCCCAGCCACGCCGCCAGCAAAAACAACGCCAGCCGCCGCGCATCCCCCCCGCTAACGAGGTGAAACGCCGCGCCATAGAGCGTCGCCACGATGAAACTGAAGACAACCGATGGACTGAAACTCATCGCGCTTCCATGCAGGATATCCGTCCTGCTTGCTTCCCAGACAACCAGTGGTACAATGCGTTAAGGTCGTGATTACCCGTACGTGCTAACGTGCCCAAACACATCCTAGTCTAACACAATCTCACCGGAGGCACTACGGGCAAGTCGTGCAATACGCGCCAGTATCGATTGTAGCAAAATCACTGATCAGGGCACACGCCATAGGAGACCATCGTGCTTGTACCACACCTGATGTTTGCGCATATGATGGCCGACTATGTGCTGCAAACCAACTGGCTCGTGGCCCGCAAAGGAAAAACACTCTACGGGCTGCTGCTGCACGGCGGGATCGTCGGGGTGATGTCGCTGTTGGCGCTCTCACCCTATCTCGGTGACGTGTGGCTGTTGCTGATCGGACTCACCGCGATCCACACATTTCAGGACTATCTCAAGGTGCGCTATGGTCCCAGGCTGGCCGTGCATCCATTCATCCCATACATAGGCGACCAGTTCGGGCACTACATCACCATCGGCGTGCTGCAACTCATCGCGACCCGCGCCTTCGACATCAACCCCAGCCACGCTGAGATCGTGTATATGTGGACCGGAGCCGCTGTCATCGCTGTCACGCGCTTTTATGACGTGACGTGGTGGGCCAACTGGCTCGACATGATCCCGTACTTCAATCGCTGGCGCGTGTTCGGCTATGTCGAGCGCATCTGTATGCTGGCGCTGAGCGCTGCGGGAGCATGGTACATCGCCCCCCTGGTCGCGCTGCCGCGTCTCATCGATTCGCAGCGCCAGAACCGCCCGATCTGGAAAGAACGGCGCGGGATGCTGGAAGTCGTGATCGGCGTTATTTTCAGC
>CBEVZO010000297.1:0-5526 GCA_965554365.1 uncultured Anaerolineae bacterium | reverse complement strand
AGTTCTGCTATTCTAATCGGCTTCAGAAGATTTTTAAACACGGATTAGCCTTATTGAAAACGACAGTGAGTCAGAGAAGGTTTAGATTGTACGATGAGCAACCAGCGCACACGTATGTACGCTGGTTTGGCTTGCTTTGAGGATGTTGTTCAGAGCGTTTGTTTTTGCGCGCCCACCATAGCCGATGTAGAACGGGAAAGCTACTCGACAATGCGCGCTGGCAGAGCATGGTCATTCCATACGGCATCAGGATTTGGCGCGATCGTGTCTACAGGCACCCAAAGCAACTGACAGTGCCAGAGGATTTGATAATACGCCTCAGAGTAGTCTACTCCGATCACCCGTGCGGTGCTCCCGGCGTTGATTGTTACCAATGGGCTGGTCAGTTGGCCTGGTGCCCAGTAAATCGGTGCATCGGCGACGAAAACTCCCCCAACTGCCGTGCTGGGAATATTAAGCGTAGCGTCGCACCCGGGAACAGGAACTTCTTCTTGAACTGCTGACGCTCGTGGAACAGGCGAATGCTGGGTGGTGTGCGCAAAGGTTGCGTGTGCTTCACCCGAAGGGCACTCAGCGTAGTAATGGGTGGTGCTGGCTGGTGTCCCGTCCGGATAGAATAACTCGGCGGACTCGGTAATATAGCCTTCTCCCTCGATCATGATCGTGACATCTGGGCTACCATTGATTGATTCGGGGTAGACCATCTCATAGGAGATGGAATACTCGCCCCATTCGTCATTACCCTCGATGGTGAACACAGCGCGGCTGCCAGCCAGAATCGAGTAGTCATAGTCAAGCACGCCCAACCCCGTGTTGCAGTCCATTGCCACGTCTGCGACCTGGATGAAATTCTCTGCGTCAGCAGTGACGTGCCCAAATGTCAACACACCCGCTGACAATACAAGGGTGCCCATGAGGACGAACAGTAATCTCAATGCCTTTTTGTGGGTACGCATTGCCAACTCTCCTTCAACACCTTTGTTTGCATTTGTATAATCAGCTTAGATTATTCTCGAGTGTCCGTATATTCGGATTCCAAAGTAAATCGCACTGGTGAAAATGCGCATGACGGATGAGAATTCGTACGTAGATGAATACCGTTCTACGCGTATCTGCGTAAACAAGGCGTTTCATACAACGCTGGCAAAATCGTGCGAGGGTATAGTTGTTGAATACGCGGGAAATTTCGAAGAATCACGATTGATATTTGTAATTCATTTTCTTAAATACAACTATGGCTCATGCGTTGCAAATAACACATACACACTATGCTCTTATCAAGGCGCTTCTAGCCGTGTGGTCAAAAAACCGCGATCACGGGAGAAACACGACCAGATTAAATCTTGCACCAGCTGGTAGAATAGAGCCTTGCTTAGCACACTGAACGCGAGGATGGATGGTCTGATCAGTCGTGATGCAGGTGTTTTCGACCGTACTTGAGTTACTCCGGATTGGGCGCTTGTCCGACGAGGAGAAAGATCTGGAAATCCTGGTGCTGCGCAAGCAGTTGTCCATGATCGAACAGCAGTTGGACAAACCAGTACGGCTGTCGCGCGCTGAGCGCCTGACGCTGGCTGTGATCAGCGCGAAGCTAAAAGCCATCATCGGACGCTCAATCAACCAGTTGCGCGATGTGATGCGTATCGTTGATGAGTGTCTCAACAAGGTGTTGTCATCAACCAGGCACATCTGCGACGTGTGATGCGCGAGTTTGTGGCCTACCACAACACTGCACGTCCCACAGGGCATTGACCAGCAGCTTCCAGTCCCACGCACAGCGCCTGACGCCACCGGACCGATGACGTCAGGCGCTGTGCGTGGAGGCATCATTCACGACTACTACCGCGAGTCCGCTTAGGCTCAAACCCTCTCGTGATTGAGGTTTTTTGACCCCACTGGTCCCCCAAACATCCGCGAGGTTGTGAGTGAAAACGTTGCAGAGGCCCAAATATTTGCCGACGAGCTTCCGATCAGCACGTCAAACGCGCCTGCTTCAGCGATCCATTGCTGCAGGCGGTCATCATAGTATGCCAGCGTTTGATAATCCAAGCGCAGCGTAACGGTTGTTGTTGCTCCAGGTTCAAGCGCGATTTTGGCAAACCCCTTCAACTCTTTGTGAGGGCGCACGAGATTAGAGACCGCGTCTCGCACATAGAGTTGAATTACTTCTTGTCCGGCGCGTGGGCCTGTGTTGGTCACGTCAATCATCACAACCAGCTCGTCATCGGGCGCGATTTGGGTGGCACTCAGACGCAGGTTGCTATACTCAAACGTGGTATATGATAGCCCGAATCCAAAGGGGAAGAGTGGGGCAATTTTCTTCTTCTCGTAATACCGGTAGCCCACGAAGATTCCTTCGCCATAATGCACCCGTCCATTTTCGCCGGGATAATTGATGAATGCGGGATTATCTTCAAGACGCATGGGGAACGTCTGCGTCAGTTTGCCAGACGGATTTGCATCACCAAACAGCACGTCGACAATGGAGTTACCGGCTTCTTGTCCCCCAAACCAGGTTTCAAGCACCCCACGTACGCGATCCAACCAGGGCATAGTAACCGGCGAGCCTGTGGTGAGAATCACCACGGTGTTCGGATTGGCCGCCGCCACACGTTCGATCAGCAAATTTTGCTCGCCTACCAAGTCCATATGCGGGCGATCACTGCCTTCGCTCTCCCAATCACTGTTCGATCCCACAAAGATCAACGCGACATCTGCCTTCGCTGCCAGTTCAACTGCACGTTCGATTGAGGGTTCAATCCCTGGCGGGCGATACCCTAGCCGGAACCCGTAATGTGCCGGGAATGTTCCTTGTGAGTGTTCGATCGTGAGAGTACAGGTTTGTCCTGCCTGCAACTGTATTTCGAACAGGGTGCTGTTGGCTCCAGGGCCGTATAGGGCATTGTGCAACGGGGTGTGTTCCCAATGATCAGCGACCAGTGCATCATCAATAAACACCCGCGTGGGGCCGTGATTGGTCAAACTAAATTGGTACACGCCGATGGTTGGCGCGGTGAAATTCCCTGTGAAATGTGCAGAAAATGCCGTTGAGCGCAGGGGGTTTTCGTCGTACCAGATGTGCTGTGTCGATTGAACGACAGTGGTCAGCGCAGGCTCCCCGGCCAGTTCACGGTTGTCGAAGAATTCAGCGCGTAATCCTGTTTCTGCGCCGTCTGTGTTGGGGAGCGCGAGCTGTTTCTCATCGAGTAATGTGAACCAACGCTCATTCGAACAGCCTTGCTCATAGACGATCTGTACCTGATCACCTACTTTGTTCATGAGGCCATCAAAGGGCGATACACGATAATGCGCCGGGACCTGGGCACTTCCGCCCCCCATAATGCGCGCTACTTTTGCATTGGGGCCAATGACTGCAATAGAGGTGAGTTGCTTCACATCGAGGGGCAAGATGTCGCCCTCGTTTTTGAGCAGCACAATCGCTTCAGTCGCCGCTTGGCGCGCGATTGCGCGGTGCGCTGGATCGTCAATGGACTGTTCAGGCAGTATCTCTGGCGACTCCATTGCACCGACCTTGATGATAGTCCGTAGAATGCGTCGCACATGGTCATCAATCGTTGTTTCATCGACTTCGCCCGCCTGTACCGCTTGCAGCAACTTGTCGCCGCGCCACTTGGTCGGGCCGGGCATTTCCAGATCGAGTCCGCCGTTTGCTGCGGGGCCTGTGCTATAAGTTCCGGTCCAGTCGGAGATAACCAACCCCTCAAAGCCCCATTCACCCTTGAGGATACCATTGAGCAGTCTATCGTGTTCGCTGGCGTAAGTGCCATTGACGCGGTTATAAGACGACATCACCGCCCACACATCGGCTTCGTGTACGGCAGCTTTGAATGGTGGTAGATAAATCTCGCGCAGCGCACGTTCGTCTACTTCCGAACTGATGGTGTTGCGCTGAAATTCTGAGTCGTTGCAGACAAAATGCTTGATTGTCGCGCCGACACCTCGGCTCTGTACCCCCTGGATATAGGCGACGGCAAGCTGCGCGGTCAGATAGGGATCTTCAGCATAGCATTCAAAATTGCGTCCGTTCAGCGGGGAGCGATGAATGTTGACTGTCGGCGCGAGCAGGATATGGGCAGATTTACTTTTTGATTCTTCGCCCAACGCTTGCCCGACGCGCTCGACCAATTCCCGATTCCAGGTAGCGGCTAACGCGATCCCGACCGGGAAACATGCAGCGGTTACATGGCTGTGGCCGCTGGAACCTTCGCCGCGTGCGCCGTTGGGACCGTCGGTAACTTTGATGCGCGGAATATTCAAGCGCTCAATGGGCACGGTATACCATGCCGATTCACCGGCCAACAAGGCAACTTTTTCGTCTAAGGTCATCTGATTCAACAACGTGTTGATGCGTTCTTCCATGCTCAGTACTCCTGAAAATCACAGAATTAATGTGATAGACACCGCGCACCGAAGGGAGGTACGCGGTGTGGGGATTGTTTGCTTGTACGAGAGACGTGCCTAGTTGCCGTTGGACAGGCTTACATCGTCCAGATAATTGACCTGTGCGCCGACCCCCGCCGGGAAACCGAAGGCGTAACCATGTACTTCGGTCAGCCCCAACCCGTCATCCGGTGCGCCGCCCGGCTGCCAGTCGGCGCGGCGTTGGAAGTCGGTGAATGGAATGCTAAAGTGCTGCCAGCCCTCAAAATCGTCGGTGATCTGGTAGAACCAGCGTTCCGCCGAGTCGGTGGTGGCGTCGGGGGCGCGGTTGTCGAAGATTTCGACCTGGATCACGCCGCCCGAATTCGCGCCATAGAGCCAGAAGTCAAGCCCCGTGTAACCGCTCCAGTTTTGCGTGAGCCATGTTGCGCCGTCAGTGAAGATATGTGAGAAGCCGCCCCACGCGCCAATGTCATAGGCCACATTGAGGACCGTGTTGCCGTCAGCTTGATCGGGATGTGCCAGATCGCCTTCGGCCACAACCGCTTCGAGTACTACATTGCCTGCGGCGTCGCCCCAGGGGATATAGCCGATCCCATTACCGTGTTCGTCAGTGCTTTCGTTGATCTCGCCCTCGAAATCTGCAACCAGGGGATCAGCGAGTGGTGCTGCATCGGTATCGGCGGCGGGAGCCTCTTCTGGCGCTGCGCGTTGGTACACGCGCACCCAGTCTACGGCCATTTGTTGCGGGAAGACAGTCGTTTCGTCTGGGTTGCCGGGCCAATAGCCGCCCACCGCTACGTTGAGGATCAGGAAGAAGTCGTGATCGAAGACCCAGGGACGACCGACCAGCGCGTCTGGCGTGACGGTGTTGAACAGTTCACCGTCCACGTACCAGCGGATCACGTTGGGATCCCACTCGATGCCGAAGACGTGGTAATCGTCCGCCACATCGACATCAAACGGGCGCGGAGAACCAACGCCAGAGGCGCCAGAGTAGCCCGGCCCATGAATCGTGCCGTAGGTTGTTTGCGGTTCTGCGCCGACATACTCCAGGATGTCAATTTCACCGGAGTTGGGCCAGCCCACCTGTCCAAAATCAGCGCCAAGCATCCAGAAAGCGGG
>CBEVZO010000296.1:0-5527 GCA_965554365.1 uncultured Anaerolineae bacterium | reverse complement strand
ACACGCGCGTCCTGATTATTGCCTGCGAGTCCGATTTCTACGCTGTTGAAGACGCCTGCCCGCACACCGGGCGCGCTATCGCACGCGGCAAGGTACTCAATTGTCAGCTTATCACACCGACCAACGGTGCGCGCTACTGCTTGCGGACCGGACGCTATCTCGGCGGCGGGCAGTTCCCACTACCATCGCACTCACTGGCAATCTGGTCACTGCACATCGTGGATGACCGTATCTATGTGCGTCCGCCCAGCGCATAACCGGCAGCGCACTCCCGCCACGTTCGCTCCGCCCGGCCCTGGCAATATGCTGCACCGGGCGGATTTTTGTTTGTGTTCAGACTGTTATAATAAGCGCAGATTTGGGGGCAAAGACACACTGTGAAAGGATTTTTGGACATATGGCAAAATACATTTTGGCGTTAGATCAGGGCACAACCAGTTCCCGCGCGATTCTGTTTGACGCAGAAGGCAAACCACGCGGATCGGCACAGGAAGAATTCACGCAGCACTTTCCCAAACCGGGCTGGGTGGAACACGATCCGATGGATATCTGGCGCACGCAGCGCGACACGGCCCGCGCCGTCTTGCAACAGCACGGCGTCAGCGCCGCAGATATCGCCGCGATCAGCATCACCAACCAGCGCGAAACCACAATGATCTGGCATCGCAAGACAGGCGAGCCGGTACATAACGCGATTGTGTGGCAGTGCCGCCGCACCGCAACGATGTGTGACGCGATCAAGGCCGATGGCTTCGACAAGGCGATCCACGCGAAAACCGGGCTGGTGACGGACGCCTATTTCTCTGGCACAAAGGTCGCGTGGCTGCTGGACAACGTGCCCGGTGTGCGTGAACGCGCCGCTGCTGGTGACTTGGCCTTTGGCACAGTCGATACATGGCTGCTGTGGAAACTCAGCGGCGGCAATCTGCACATCACCGATGTGACCAACGCCAGCCGCACCATGCTTTATAACATCTTCGAGGGCGCTTGGGACGATGAGATTCTCGATTATCTGAACATTCCGCGCGCGTTGCTGCCCGACATGCGCCCATCAAGCGAAGTCTACGGCGAGACAGTGGCCGACATCTTCGGCGCTCCGGTTCCGCTGGCGGGCATTGCGGGCGATCAACAAGCCGCGACGTTTGGACAGGTGTGCGTGACACCCGGCATGGCGAAAAACACGTATGGAACCGGCAGCTTCGTGCTGATGAACACCGGCCATGCAGGGATGCGCTCGGACACCGGCCTCCTGACCACTATCGCGTGGCAACTCGCCGGGGAGCCGGTGACGTATGCGTTGGAAGGCAGCGTGTTTGTCAGTGGCGCGGCGGTGCAATGGCTCCGTGACGGGCTGCAAATCATCGACAGCGCATCCCAGGTCGAAGACTTAGCGCGCAGCGTTGAGAGCGCCGAGGGTGTGTATCTGGTTCCGGCGTTCGTGGGCCTCGGCACACCGTACTGGGACGCTTATGCACGCGGTACGCTGGTCGGCATGACGCGCGGCACAACACGCGCCCATATTGCCCGCGCTACGCTGGACGCCATCGCGCTGCAATCCAAAGACGTACTCGACGTGATGCACCAGGATTCGGGCATCGCGCTCAATACCCTGCGCGTGGACGGGGGCGCAGCCGCCAATAACCTGCTGATGCAAATTCAAGCGGATGTGCTGGGTGTGCCGGTGGAGCGCCCCGAAGTGCTGGAAACTACTGCACTCGGCTCAGCGTATCTCGCGGGGTTGGCAGTAGGCTACTGGCCGGACATGGCAACGCTCCAACAACAGTGGGCCGTTGAGCGCACCTTCGAGCCGCAGATCAGCGACCAGCAGCGCGCAGATTTGATCGGCGGCTGGAAACGCGCGGTCGAGCGTGCAAAAGGCTGGGCGCAAGAATAGTAAGCGATCAACAGCGCAGGGCGCGCGTTTACATAACATAGCGACGATAAGACAGCTTACGACCGGGAGTGCTGAGCGCGCTCCCGTTTTGCTGGTGTGATAATGAAGCGCAGGGTTGCATCTGGTTTTGTGCCACACGTCAGTCTCACGCAGCCTGATCGTCAGTTAGAATAGCTTGGCAATTTCCCCCAGACGCTATACGCTTGACGCTCTGAGTATATGAGTATGCGATTAAGGATGGACCAAATGAGTGCAACAGACTTTTGGCAGCAACAGCGTGTGTTGGTAACAGGCGGCAGCGGCTTTTTGGGCCGCCATGTCGGGCGTGAGATTGAAGCGTGCGGTGCGCAAGACGTGTTTATCCCGGAACGCCCGGCGTATGATCTGCGCCAGGAAGCCGACGTGGCGCGCATGTATCGCGATTTCCCCGCCACACTGGTGATTCACCTCGCGGCGACAGTGGGCGGCATCGGCATCAACCGCGTGCATCCCGGCAGCTTTTTCTACGACAACTTGATGATGGGTATCCTGACAATGGAACACGCGCGCCGGGCCGGTGTCGCAAAATACGTCGGGATTGGCACAATCTGCTCATACCCCAAGTTCACGCCCGTGCCGTTCCACGAGGACGATCTATGGAATGGCTATCCCGAAGAAACCAACGCCCCGTATGGCCTGGCGAAGAAAATGCTGCTGGTGCAGGGCCAAGCCTATCGTCAGGAATACAACTTCAACGCGCTGCACCTGCTCCCTGTGAACCTGTACGGGCCGGGCGATAACTTCGATCCCGCGTCGTCGCATGTCATTCCGGCGTTGATCAAGAAGTGCCTCGATGCACAGCACGCCGAAGCCGATCACATCGTTGCCTGGGGCGATGGCAGCCCTACACGCGAGTTCCTCTACGTCGAAGACGCGGCGAAAGGCATCGTCATGGCGTCGGAGCATTTCAATAGGCCGGAACCCGTAAATCTTGGCTCTGGCTTTGAGATTTCGATCAAGGATTTAGTGGAATTAATCGCGGAGTTGACCGGCTTTACCGGCGACATCCAGTGGGACACCAGCAAACCCAACGGGCAGCCGCGCCGCAAACTCGACGTATCGCGGGCGCAGGAATTGTTCGGGTTTGAAGCAACCACCGACTTCCGCGCGGGCCTCAAACGCACGATTGAATGGTATCGGGCACAGGTAGACGAGGCGGGCAGTTAGTTTTCCGACGGCATGCGGCTTGTCTCGCGCACGATCAGATCGACGCTCAGCACCGTGACCCCGGTGATATGTAACCCTTCAACCTGTTTGAGCAACTGGCGTGCCGCGCGGCGACCCTGCTCCACGACATCAGCGGAAACCGTCGTCAACCCGGCGGTTTCTGCTTCTGACGCATCACCGAACGCCACGACCACTACTTGCTCCGGCACGTTGATCCCGGCTTCGCGCAGCGTACTCAGCGCCGCGATACCCATGAGATAATCCGCCGCAATCACCGCGTCGAACACCGCGCCGGAATCAAGCAGCGCACACACAGATGTGGTGGCTACATCCGGGTCAAAATCGCCGCGCCGCATGTGCGTATCGGGCACGGTGAGGTTGTAACGCATCAATTCGCGGCGCAGTGCGGTGGCACGTTCCTCGCTGTCGCGCTGCCCGCGTATCCCCCCGATATACACCAGATTTCTGCGATCACAGCCCGTCACCACATGCTGCACCAACGCCACGATCCCCGCTGCGTTGTCCGCAACGACTGCCGGAACCGGCACATCGGGCACAGTGTGGCTGACAAGAGACACCGGCGTGCCCGCCGCGACCATCTCGCGCAGCAGCGGCACGGGGATCGCGTCCGCGATGCCAACTACACCGGCCACCGCGCGATAATCGAGCGTCACCGGGCGCGGGTGCGCGGGGTCTTCCCCATACGAGTCGATCACCACATCAAATCCCTGCGCGGCTGCGGCATCCTGTACGCCCTGAATAACGTGCCGCTGAAATACCCGGTGCTGATCGTTGGTGATAATTCCGATACACTGCGCCATCACTCACACCACCCCCAATTCAAGCTGCAAGGCTTGCGCAATCGCGCCCCTCGTCACGAGGTGCGAGGCTTCGGCCAGCGAAAACGCCACGCGATCCACCAGATCGCTGAGAATCAAATCGCGCGTGTGGACGACCGCGTCTTCCAGCAATGCCGGACCCAGATCAGTGATCGGCCCCGCCAGCGCGACATGCTCCGGGCGCAACAATCCGATGATCCACGCGAAAACCTGTGCCAACGACCGCGCCAATTCCGCCTGCAAGGTCAGCGCCGCCGGATCGCCATTGGCCGCCGCCTGTCGGATGTGCAAATAGGTCAGGGGTTCACCTTCGCCAGGGAGCAGGCTAGTCGGATATGCCGCCCGCAGCGCGTGCGCTCGTTGCCGCACGTAATGCCATCCCAGAAACGTTTCGAGCCGCCCCTCATGTTCTGGCAGCACCTCAATGCGGCTGTGATCCGCAACACGCAAATGCCCAATCTCACCGCCGCCAGGATACGCCATGCCATTGATCACCAAGCCCACGCCAACTCCGGCGCTGATTAACACGGTCGCAAGGCTGGTAATGTCGCCCGTCATGCCGAACACAAACTGCGCCATCGCGGCGAGTTCGGTGCTGTTGGCAATATAGATCGGCACGCCGTACTGCGCTTCGAGCAACGCCGCCAGCGGCAAATTGCGCCAGCCCAGATGCGGCGCATAGCCCACCACGCCCTGTGCTGCATCCACCACACCGGAAACGCCAATCCCCACACTTAGCAGTGGCGCATCAAGTTGGGCCAGCAGCCCACTGATCGTCTCCGCCACACAGTCTACGACGCCATCACCGCGCGCGCTGCCCAGTTCGACACGGTGGCGCGCGATAATCCGCCCATCGAGAATCCCCAACGCGCCTAACACACGCTCGCTGTTCACCGAGATGCCGATCACATGCCGCGCTTCGGGCACAAACTGCAACAGTCGGGGCCGTCTGCCGCCACCCTCGCCAGCCGATACACCGCGCCCCACCTCCACCAACAACCCCTCGTCGATGAGTTCGCTCACCAGGTCGGAGACAGTGGGTTTGGTCAGGCGTGTTTCCTGTGCCAGTGCCGCGCGATTATCTGCCACACCGTTATAGATCGCGCGCAGGATCAACTGCTGATTATGCCGCCGCAGTTGGCGGTGTGTGGCTTTGCGGTTTGAGATTGGGGGTCTCATACACTTGTTTTCCTACGTGGACGCGTCAAAACGTACACGCGCCGGGCCGGTAATCATCCAATACATCCCAATTTGCCGGGTCTTCACCGCCGAGGCCCCAAATCGCGACACCGCCGAGATCAGGAAACTCCGCGCGCAGCACGTCCAGCTTGTACGCCAGCCCCACCGCATCCGCGACATAGATCGTCTGTCGGGGCAGGCCGGTCACTTTAAAACTGATATGCGCTTCCATGTCGGCGGGATCGCGCTCAACGGTCAGGTCAAACGACTCGATGGTGTGTTGTACGTTTTCCCAGGCGACGGGGGCGACTTCGCCGCGCTGCCAACGATAGCCGTAAAAATGTAGCCCCACGCGGACCTTGCGCAAGTCTGTGACAGAACGGGCGTATTGTAGCACATTCACGATCCA
>CBEVZO010000295.1:0-5530 GCA_965554365.1 uncultured Anaerolineae bacterium | reverse complement strand
GGCAGCAGTGCGCACAGCGGAGGGTGTCGGCGTCGGCGATCCGAAACGGGACGGCGCGCAGGACGGTACCGGCGACGCGGCTGATGGCCCAACACGCGTCTCCTCCGGCGGTTGCAACCCTAACAGGATCGCTTCGAGGGTGGCTCCCACCTGCCGCACCGAGGGCATACGCTGCGCAGCGTCTTTGGCGAGCATACGCTGTACTAACATCGCCAGTTCGGGCGGAATTTCAGGGCGCAGTGTGCGCAGATCAGGCGCGGGATTATGCACAATGGCATGCATCAGCGCCATCGGGTTGGACGCATCAAACGGGCGCTTACCGCTGAGCATCTCGAACAGCATCACGCCAAAGGCCCAGATATCGCTGGCGGCTTCGATCTCCTCGCCCAAACATGCTTCGGGACTGAGATACGCCAGCGTGCCCACCACTGAGCCGGTTTCAGTCATGCGTGTGCGGTCGCTGACCCGTGCGACACCGAAATCCGTCAGGCGCGGCGTGCCATCGTCTGCCAACAGCACATTACCGGGCTTGATGTCGCGATGAATCACACGCAAACGATGCGCGCGTGTCAGCGCATCGGCGATGTCGAGCGCAATTTCCAGCACACGCTTGACCGGCAGCGCACCTTTACTTCCGATCAGGTCGCGTAACGATCCGCCGCTGACATACTCCATCACCAGCATGTGCCGCCCATCTTCTTCCACCACCGCCAGCACCTTAACGATGTTGGGATGATCGAGTTGGCGCAGCACGTCGCCTTCGCGCGCGAAGCGTTCCAGCATTTCCGGACTGAGTACGAGGACATCGAGCCGCAGCACTTTGATCGCGACCGGCACATCGTCCTGCGTATCGGTCCCGTGATACACGTCGCCCATGCCACCGCCGCCGAGCATGTTGCCCTGCACAAACCGTCCAGCGATCAAGTGTTTGTCGCTCATGGTTAACTACCCTTTTTGCTCCCCAGCAGTTCTGGATCATAATGTTTACTATTTCATCCTTCCCCATCTCTGCTGCCATCATCATTGAATGCCGAATTCCAACAATTCGCCCACATCCCAAATTTGAACATCCCACGACGCCGTGACGGCAAGCTGCGTACCATCCGGCGAAAACGCGACCGCCTGCCCCGGATTGGGGGTTTCGGCAATCAGTTCCCAGGTGGTAGTGTTCCAAATGCGCACTGGCATATAGGGATTCACCGCTGCCAGCAAGCGACCATTTGGACTGTAGCTCGCCGACCAAAAATATTCGGGCCAACCACTGTGCAAATGGGTCAGCGTTTTACCGGTTTCCGCGTCAACCACATAAGTAAGCAGCTCTCTGTTCAGAACGATCTGTCGTCCATCGGGACTGTGCGCCAGAATGAGTTCCTGTGTCCAATTTGTTATACGGTCGGGAATGATGATTTCCGTCGCACTGCCATCATTTGACGGCCAGAATACCTGCTCGTGCGCATCAATCTCCGTAATCGTCTGTGCAACGTCCCCGGTGTTCATATCCCAGAGCGTCAGACTGCCGCTGTTACCACGCTCTGATCCTGTGGCAAGCCAGCGCCCATCCGGACTCCAATCGACAACATACGACCACTGCGTTCTATGCAGTGTTTGCGCAGGTTGTAGGAATAAGGGTGTTTCCACTGACGGGGGCAAATCAGCAAGATCAACCTGTGGCGGCAGCCAGTTCACCGTGATGGTGTTCGGCCACCAACGGAAACTCAGATCGCGGCGCAGTGCACCATCGGCGCGCACAATACCCAGGTTGCGGATATACGCGCCCCCGGCAACGAGAGATTCCTCAGAAATCAACAGCCAATCGCCGCTGTCATGCCACAGTACTTCACCGCCGTCAAATGTGCCATAACTCCGATATGAGGGGCGCACTTCCAGTTCATGCCCGGTGTCACGAGTATAGATAACGGCTCCCTCACGCACGAAAGCAAGGATATCACCGCCAGGGTTTAAGCGCGGCTGTGTATTGAATAACGAGACCTCCCCAATACGTTGCACGGCAAGCGTTATCAAGTCGTAGACAAATACACCTGACCCGTCTTCGTTATAAATCACGGGATGCTCAGCGTCTAACCAGTACCATCCTACATCCGGCACAATCTCTTGTATCGTGATCTCCAATGCGGTCATCACCCCGGTAGTTCGATCTAACGCATAGAGCACGCTGTCCGCGCCCAGCAGCAGCGCATAGCGGCTGTCCGGCGACCGGACAGGCCAATTCTTGTAAGAACCGAACGTGTAATCCTGATGAAATTTCCACGCATAGCGGATCGGGGTGAGCGTGCCGGTGGCGCAGTCGAGTAACCGCAGATTACCATCATTGATCAGCGCATACTGTCCGCTGGCGTCCCAGTGGACCCGGTACGTTTCAGGGGTATTCAGTGGCGGTAATGTGTGCTGCTTCCCGCTCAATAGGTGTTGGGCATGGAAGCTGTCTGCAGTGGGGTAGGCGACCCAGCCTGCCGGAGAGATGGACGGGAAAGCGGAATTATTGCCATCCATGCTGATCGGACCGTACGCCTCCAATCGCGTTTCGGTGATCGTGCCGTCCGCGCTCAGCATGACCGCCAACTGCGTACCATAATAGCTGTCGCCGCCTGCATAATCGACGTAGCTGGCGATGACGTGTGCGCTATCATCCATTCGGATTAGCGTGGGCCGGACACGCGCTTGATATAGGTAGTAATCGGAGAAAATCTGGTCTTCATACGCCGCGATGACGGTCCCGCTCGGCACGTCGATTACGGCAAGATACGTGCTGATGACGCTGTGATGGTCGTCCGGATCGTCGGGATTAAGCAGTTCCGATTGGCGTGACGCTACAAACAGCACATCCTCGTCGGCAGCCCAGGCAAGCTGCACAGCCGGCAGATGGTCGAGCAGCGTCAACCGCTGCGTTCCATCAGCGCGTATGACATACGGACGATAGCCGG
Organism: uncultured Anaerolineae bacterium; assembly: GCA_965554365.1. Classification (GTDB taxonomy): domain Bacteria; phylum Chloroflexota; class Anaerolineae; order Aggregatilineales; family Aggregatilineaceae; genus CAYRNY01. Next base: position 2,588 of record CBEVZO010000295.1, on the reverse strand, counting down.
ACCACCCGTAGCCCCAATTGCTGATCTGCGCCGCAGTCCATGCGAACCATTCCCCGGAGGGCGACCATCCCGGCCCCTTGACATGGATATCCTGCGCACCGTCGTCCAGCGTCATCACGCTCGCGCCCAACACACGGGTATCCGTGCCATCAGCGCGCTCGACAATGAAGGCATGCAGCGCATCGGAGTAGTAGTAGATGTAGGGATTCGACGGTTCTTGCGCGCGTGCAGGAACAGCCAACGCGCCCAATACCAACAGGAGCAGGAGCAAGCGTTTGAACATATTGCACTCCTCATCAATCACCAGCCATCACCAACGATTTATTATCGCAGAGCCACCGCCGAGGCGCGAGTCGGGGCCGCGCAATTTTCATACCCACCGTGACAAAAATGCTTGATGTGTGTTACAACATACCGGAACGCCACCACAGGAGGCAAACTGACACATGGGTTCACTGGATGGTAAAACAGCATTAGTGTTTGGTGTAGCAAATAAACACTCGATTGCATGGGGCATCACCCAGGCCCTTTTACGTGAGGGGGCGACTGTCGGCCTGAGCTACGCGGGGGAAATGCTAGAAAAACGCGTTCTGCCGCTGGCAGAAGGTGCAGGCATTGACTTTGTGGAACGCTGCGATGTGACCGACGATGACCAGATCGCGGCGCTTTTCGCGAAAGCCAAAGCGACATTCGGGAAGATCGATATTCTAGTGCATTCGATTGGCTATTCGCCGAGCGAGGATCTCGGTGGGCGGATGCGCGATGTCTCACGCGCGGGTTTTTTGCTGGCGTTGGAAATTTCAAGCTACAGTCTAATCGCCCTGGCCCATCACGCTGCACCACTCATGACCGAGGGCGGCAGCATCATGGCAATGTCGTACTACGCCGCAGAGAAAGTCATGCCGCGTTACAACTCGATGGCGATCGCAAAGGCCGCGCTAGAAAACATCGCGCGCTACCTGGCGGTGGACATGGGGCCGGAGGGCATTCGTGTCAACGTGATCAGCCCTGGCCCGATTCGCACGCTGGCGGCGGCGGGTGTGCCCGGCTTCCGCACCATGTACAAATACAGCGACCGCGTCACCCCGACGCGCAAACCGGTCACACAGGACGATGTGGGCAACCTCGCCGCATTCCTGGGCAGCGATCAGGCGTCGCAGATCAACGGCGAAGTGATCTATCTCGATGGTGGGTATCACGTCCTGGGGCTGACGATGCTGGACGAAGACCTGGACGCACACGAATAATCACACCGGACTGTGTAGTGAAATGGGGCGTATGACGCGCTGCGCCCCCACGCTACGCCTTGTTTATGATTCCTCGCGCTGTTCCGCCTGTTTCAACGCGGAGGGGCCAAATCCGCCGCGCTTGTGGGCGGGACGCTCTAGTTCGGTGACGCGCGCCTCAATGTACGTGAACTCTACATCTTGCGCCTTCGACCCCTCCGGCCCGCCGCCGATTTCGTGTTCGGAGGCAACAACGGTGTTCTTTTCCACGAGCGTGATCGTCAACCCCTCAGTGGGCAGCAGAAACACCGTGTGATACTCATGCCAGATCGCGTTGCGCCACATGATCATGTTGGCGTCGCGCTCCATGCCGCGCACCGTACGCATAGCCTTACGAACCGTCATCTCGCCCAACTGTCGAGCTAAGTCTTGGCGTGCCGTGTCATCCATCATCAAGTCTACCTCCCAAACCGTTCCGCATAATCACTTGTGCTGTCGTCCATTTTAGCATGTTTGGCGGTAGCGGGTCCACGCGTGGCGTTGTATTGCTCCGCGATGTCGGATGATGGCGGTCCTCCACTCCGTTCCCGTGACGACCCGACCGGAAAAACGTGGTCGGGCGTCCCGTACACTCCGCTGCGGACCGCCTGACAGTGCGCGCTAGTGTGCGGCTGCACGCGTCAAGCTCCCCAACGGTCCGCAACAACGCGACGGGCTGCGCAAACATGCCTTACCGTTTGCGACAGTCCAAAGCAGCGTGGAGGACTGTTGGGCGCGCTTCGCATTGCACCGTTGGGTGTTGTACAATGCAAGCGTTGTTTCTCACACTGAAGGCCACACACGCATGACCGACACCTATAGCATCCTGCAACTGACCACATACATCCGCGACCTGATCGACGCCGACCCCACATTACAAGACGTGTGGGTGACGGGCGAGGTGAGCAACTTCACCCGCGCGCGATCCGGTCATCTCTATTTCACGCTCAAAGATGACCAGAGCGAACTCCGCTGTGTGATGTGGAAATCAGCGGCGGCGTGGCTGGACTTCGATCCGCAGCAAGGCGACGCGGTGCTCGCGCACGGATGTGTAGCGGTCTACGAGGCGCGTGGACAGTATCAGTTAACCTGCGACGCGCTGCAACCGGCGGGCGTCGGTGATCTGCACCGCGAGTTCGAACGACTCAAGGCCCAACTGGATACCGAGGGGCTATTCGACGCAGAACGCAAACGCCCGATCCCGCGTTTTCCGGGTCAGATCGGCGTGGTCACGTCATCTACTGCCGCCGCGTTTCAGGATATTCAGAACGTGCTGCGGCGGCGCTATCCGGTCGCAGAAGTGATCCTCAGCCCCACGCTCGT
>CBEVZO010000294.1:0-5531 GCA_965554365.1 uncultured Anaerolineae bacterium | reverse complement strand
TTCTAGGTCAAATCGCTACCATGTTGGTGATCGGTCTGTGGCACGGCGTCACATGGGGCTTTGTAGCATGGGGCCTGTGGCATGGTACGGGGCTGTTCATCCACAAAATGTGGAGCGACAAAACGCGCCGGTACTACATCCAACTGCGTCAGCGTCCCCGCCTGGGGCAGGCGATTGGCGTGGTAGGCACAGTATTGACCTTCCACTTTGTCGTGCTGGGCTGGGTGTGGTTCGCGCTGCCGAATATTGATACAAGCTGGAACGTGTTTCTGAAACTGTTTGGGATGTAAGCGATGCAAACCTGGAAATGGCTGTACAATCCACAGACTCCGTTCAATTGGCGCTTTGTGCGCAACGTCGTGATCAAGGCGATGGTGCTATTTGTGACATTCAATGTGCTGTTTGCGTTGCTTGATCCGCTGCCTGCGTTAGGCAAACTCTCCGGCTACAACGGGCTGTTTACAGGCCGCGAACGTCTGCCGTATGGCGAAAACCCCCAGGTGGCCTACAACCTGAGCCTGTACCAGATCGATGCAATGTTCGCTTCCCACACACTCGCTGACACTGAGGACGATGAATTCCGCGTGGTACTGCTCGGCGATTCCTCGATCTGGGGCATCCTGCTAGAACCAGAAGACACACTCGCTGGGCAAATCAACGCAGCTGCGTATCACACCGCCGAAGGGCAGCACATCAGTGTTTATAACCTGGGTTATCCTACGATGTCGCTGATCAAAGACCTACTGCTGTTGGATTATGCAATGGCTTACGATCCCGATCTAATTGTGTGGGCGTTCACACTGGAGTCGTTCGATCAGGCCGGACAGTTGGACACCGCACTCGTGCAGAACAACACCGACCGCGTGCAAGACTTGATCGCGACATACGATCTACACCAAAACCCCGACGACGCGCGCTTTGTGGAAACTAATTCGCTCTGGGATCGCACGATCATCGCACGCCGCCGCACACTCGCCGATCTGCTACGGTTGCAATACTACGGAGTCGCGTGGTCGGTGACAGGTATCGATCAAGAGTATCGCGAGGCTTACACACCGCGCGCGGTTGATTTACAGGCAGATGAAACATGGCACGGTTTTCGTCCGCGCACCTTCACGGAAGACGATCTCGCGTTCGATGTACTACGGGCCGGGGTCGCACTTGCCGGGGAAACGCCCGTCCTATTCATCAACGAGCCGATGCTACTCAGTGATGGGGCGAACAGCAATCTACGTTACAATGCGTTTTATCCCCGCTGGGCGTATGACGACTTCCGGCGCGCGCTGCACGAAAAAAGCGGCCATGAGGGCTGGCAACTACTCGATCTGTGGGATGTGTTACCGGACGCAACCTGCTATACGGACAGCGCAGTACATTTGACACCTGCATGTTCAGCACAGTTTGCAGAGCAAGTCGGTCCGATGCTAGTTCAAGTGTCCAATCCGGGGAGTTTCACAATCGCGGAGTAAAACTTCCCCCACAGCACTAAAACGCATACAATTAGGATAACCTTTGGGGGAATACCTTCAATTACTACTGTTTTAGGAGCAAAACACCATGAATATCACTGAACGTGAGCAAAATGGGATCACAATTTTCACCCTCGAAGGTCGAGTAGACAGCGAAGGCGCTGTGGACCTTGATCTGGCATTACAGACCGCGACCGCTGAGGGGCACTACAAACTCGTGCTAGAAATGTCCCAGGTGCGCTACATCAACAGCGCCGGACTACGGACGCTGGCGGATGTTCTAACTCAAGCGCAGGCGCAAGAAGGCGATTTGAAGCTGGTCGACCTGAATCCGAAAGTACAGCGTGTGTTCCAGATCATCGGGTTCGACAAATTCTTCTCCGTCTACGAGGCCATTGATGAGGCTGTAGCCGACTTCTAGTGTAGTCGCTTACCCTTGCCAGACCGGCTAGTGAACAGCCCCCACCACCCAACGGGGGGCTGTTTTTTACCCCGCACATGAGGAGAAAATGGCACTACTTGGCGAACTGCGATTACCCGCGCACCCTAAAAACCTGCGAGTAATCTCACATTTTGTGCGAGGAATCGCGCATCGATTATCGCTCTCTGACAAGGCCCTGTTTGATCTGGAACTGGCGGTCGAAGAAGCTGCCACCAACATCATCAACCATGCGTATCCCGACGATCAGCCAGGTGAAATCGTGATCCGCGCCGATGAGTTGGATCAGCTAGTGCAGATCACGCTCATGGATTGGGGTGTTCCGCTAGACCCGGCAGACGTCAAACCCTTTGATATCAATGCCCCCGTCGAAACACGCATCAAGGGCGGGATGGGGCTGCACTTCATCCACAAGCTGATGGATGCTGTTGAGCGCAAAATCGGAGCCATCCCCGGCGATCCCAATATCCTCAAACTGAGCAAACGCATTGAGCAAGTCACTCCAGACCAACAACCGCCTAGCGATGTACAAGAACTCAACGCCATGCGCACGGTCAGCGCGGTGATGACCTCCAATATCAAGCTAGACGATCTGCTGCATCTCATCATTGATAAACTGGTAACAACGATACACGCCGAACGTGGCACACTGTACCTGGTCGACGAAGAAGTAGGAGAATTATGGTCGCGCGTGTTGCAGGATGACGTAGGACCACTTTCCGAGATTCGACTGCCTCTTGGTGAAGGGATTGCGGGGCATGTAGCCACGACCGGCGAAACGCTCAACATTCCCGATGCATATACCGATCCGCGTTTCAATCCGAGCTTCGATCATGCCACCGGGTTCAAAACCAAGTCAATACTAACAGCCCCGATGTTCAATCCCCAACAACGTATCATTGGAGTGGTGCAGGTGCTGAACAAAAAGGGCGGACCGTTCACTTTCAGGGACGAGCGCCTACTGGCTGCACTCACGTCACAAGCCGCGATCAGCATCGAGAATGCGCGCCTATACCAACAAGAAATGCAGCAGCAGATCATCAACCGCGAACTCGAAACCGCGCATGAGATTCAAGCCAGCTTTTTGCCCGACACTATTCCAGAATATGATAACTGGGACATCGGTGCGCTTTGGCGTCCAATTCACGGTGTGGCCGGCGATTTCTACGATTTTCATGCCCTCAGTGACGGGCGGCTGGCGGCAGTCATTGCCGATGTATCGGGGAAGGGCATTCCTGCGGCACTCTTCATGGCACTCAGTGTCACCGTCATCCGCTTCGGCATGACGCTGGACCTCCCCCCGGACGATGTCACCCGCCGTGCCAATGAAATGATCATCTCGGAGCAGCGGTCGCGCATGTTCGCCACCACATTTATCGCCTATGTCTCACCGACCAATGGCGCAGTGGAGTATTCATCCGGGGGCCATAATCCGGCGTTGATCTACCGGGCTGCCAGCCAAACCTGCGAATACATTTCCGCACCGGGCGTTGCTGTCGGGATTTTCAAAAAAGCGGAATATGAACCTGCGCACACAGTGCTGCACGAAGGCGATGTGATGATCCTGTATACGGATGGCATCACGGAAGTCATCAATAATGCTGAAGAAGAGTTCGGTGAGGAACGGTTGGAAGCCCTGATCATACAGCAGCCCCATCTCGGTGCGCAAGCGTTGGCAGATTTGATTCTGGAAGCCGTGACCGTCTTTGCCGAAGATCAAGAATTGTTCGATGATGCGACATTGGTGGTCCTTAAGCGCCTGCCCAGTTGACACATCCCAAACCACAACCCTGGAAAACACTGCCATGACCGAAAAATCGCGCCCGACTGCATTACAAACGCTTCTAGATCAGATTGTGCAAAGCCTTAATCACCAGGGATGGGATATTGTCATCTTGATGCTGCATGACGAGGCTCAGACGCCAACCATCGCAGCAGTTGCCACTACTGATCCGGATTCGTCCTCCACTTTACGCACCAATCCCCCCCTTGCAATCCAGCCTGCCACATGGCGTCAAGCTAAATTTCGTATCAGTGCGTCGTATTGGCTACCCCCAGCGGCGCACACACGAGATGAATATGTTGTGATCCTTCCACTGCAAGCGGATCAGCAGGAAATCGGCTGGTTATACTTAAGCGCACCACAAACTCAACAAGCAACTATCGAGCAGCAGATCGGATTGCTAGAGACTATCGCGCATCAGACCGCACGAGCTATCACACAAGACCACACGCAAGTGCAGCAACAGAAACGCATGGCGCAGCAAACGGTACTCAGCGATCTGGCACGCACTATCGGCCACCACCTCGAAATGGACGACCTATTCGCGGCAGTCACAGCACAATTAGAGCATGTGTTTTCGTTTGAACGCGCCAGTATTGTTCTCCGACAGGACTCCCGCGCGCGTGCGCGAACGCTTGTCAAAGATGAACAATCTGTACACAGTGCTACAGACCAAACAGCCTCGGCGCTTGAAGATATTGCTGTTGCCCAGATCATCCAGGGCGACCATTTGTATGCGGTAGCGGTTGCCCTCACACAAGAACCACAGTCTGAAACAGAGCAAGCATTGGCAGCACAAGGAATACAATCCTATTGCTGCCTCGCATTGCAAATGTGGGGTCACACCTTTGGTGCACTGAATCTTGCCTCTACAACACAGGGCACATTCCATCAGGACGAAGCGGAGTTTCTGGTTGAGATTGCGGAACACGTCGCTGTCGCGGTGTGGAACGCGCTGCTACACGAAGTTGAACAACACCGTCGCCAAGCAGCCGACGCGCTGGTACGGCTTTCAAAAGCGGTGAATTCCACGCTCAATCTGGAAAGAGTATTAGCTCTGGCGCTGGAAGAATTGGAATATGCCGTTGCCTATGATACTGCATCCATTCTGCTCGCAGAAGACGATTACCTGCGCATTACAGCATGTCGCGGATTTGATGATCCGCAAAGCGTCGTCGGGCTGACATTTCGCCCCGAAGAAGGCAATATTTCCCACACGGTAGTGAGTTCGCAGCAAATACGCGTGGTGGATGATGTGCAAGCACTTGCGGAATGGGGACACAATCGCGAAGATGCCGAAGGCTATGACAGCATCCGCGCATGGATTGGCGCGCCGCTGATTGTGCGTGAGCGGGGCATTGGCCTACTGGTGTTGGACAAATACGAGCCAAGTTTTTACACCGAAGAGGACGGCGAAATCGTCATGGCTTTTGCCACACAAATCGCGCTCGCCATCGCTAACGCGCGCCTGTATCAGGCCGCCGATGAACAACGTACCCGATTAGCAGCCATCCTGACGGATACCAGCGACGCCGTCATCGTGCTGGACACCATCCAGCGCATCTGGCTGATCAACCCGGCAGCGGAGCGTATGCTGAGAGTACAACATACGCGCGTGGTAGGACAACGGATCAACGCGCTCAACGTACCGGAACTAGAACGAGTTTTCCGCGATTTACCAGATGATGCCGCCCCTGTCACGCATGAAATTAAGCGGGAAAATGAAACTTTCAATGCCAACATCGCCCCAGTGCGTGATGTTGGGTGGGTGATCGCAATGCAAGATATCACCGCATTGAAAGAATTGGATCGACTGCGAACGGAATGGGTGGCCGCCGTC
>CBEVZO010000293.1:0-5542 GCA_965554365.1 uncultured Anaerolineae bacterium | reverse complement strand
CTCCCCGCCAGCGGGGAGGGCTGGGGTGGGGTCGCCTGCATACCCTATGTGCCCCCAATCCGAATACACCCCCAGCAGGAAAGCCTGCTGAAATGATCCAACGCGTGCGTATAACCATGCAAGTGTTACGTTTGCGCGTACCATAATTTTACGCTAATTCAGGAGGCTTTATGAACCGCTTCAGAAGCACCGCGACATGGTGCAGCAGTGTGCTGGTGGTCGGGCTGATCGTGGTGACGCTGGCGTTCGCGTTCACCGCCCCCTGCGCGACCATCGCCCAGGACAACCCCACGCCCGCGTTCACCATGCCCGAACTGCCCACTCTGGCCCCGCCCCCCACCTTCCCACCGCCCAGCATCCCGCATCTGGCGGACGCCGGATTGCCCAGCGGCTATGGCGGCGGCGTGATCGCCTTTAGCTCCGACCGCGACGGCGACGAAGACCTGTACATAGTCAGCGCCAACGGGCGCGAACTGCGTCAACTGACCGATACCGCTGGACAGGACATTTTTCCCGCGTTTTCGCCGGATGGATCGCAGATCGTGTTCTGCTCGCAGCGCGGCGGCGAGCATGGCCTCTATATCATGACGCTGGACACGGGCATGGTCGAACTGCTAGTCGCGCTCCCCGGCGAAGATATGATCCCCGACTGGTCACCGGACGGCACGCGGATCGCTTTTGTGAACACGCCCACCCCTAACAGCACCCCGATGGTCATGATCGTGGATGTGGCGACCGGGGAAATCACGGCGCTGACCGATGGAACGTATGCGAGCTTCTGGCCTACGTGGTCAGCGGATAGTGCGGAAATCGCGTTTGTTTCCGAGCGCGAGGGCAACGCGGACATTTACGTGATCGCCGCCGACGGCAGCGGTGCGGAACGCCGCCTGACCACCGATCCGGCAGTTGATTGGAATCCCGACTGGTCGCCGGATGGGGCGCGGATCGTGTTCAACTCCAACCGTGACGGGAACGACGACATCTATACAATGGCGGCGGATGGCACTGACATCCAGCAGTTAACCGACCACTCGGCGAGCGATTGGAACGCCGCTTGGTCGCCGGATGGATCACACATCGCGTTTGTGTCGTATCGCCACGAGTTGAGCGGCGCCAATGAACTGTATGTGATGAACGCCGATGGCAGCAACGTACAACGGGTCACACACAATCCCACGCATGACGAGGCTCCCGCCTGGATGCCGGGGATCACAACACCCACCGCGCGCGGCATGATCCTGATCATCTTCGGGCAGCAATACATCGCGCCCATTGTCACCACGCTGATCCCCACGTTTGAGGACGCGGGATATGATGTCGTGATCGCGTCACACACGCTCAACACGCTGCACGGCAACGAATCAACTGACACCCAACAGGCCGATCTGCTGCTGCAACACGTGCAGGTCGCGGATTACGACGCGGTGATCTTCTCGTGCGACAACGACATCACCTTCGGGACCGCCGTTGACCTGGTCAGCGCGATTGCGCAAGAGGCTGTCGCGCAGGATAAAGTCGTGGGGGCGATCTGCTCCGGGCCGCGCGTGTTGGCGCAGGCGGACGTGGTCACCGACCGCATCGTGACCGGCGAGCCATCGAGTACCTGCAATATGTTAGATCGGGCCGGTGGTATCTGTACTGGTGCGGGGTTGGAGCAGGATGGGAACATGATCACGGCGCGCACGCGCGACAACCGCCGTGCGTTTGCCGACGCGATGCTTAACACGTTGGATGCGAGGGAGTAAAAATCAACCTCACCCCCCGGCCCCCTCTCCCGTCAAGCCGGAGAGGGGGAGAGGGGGAGAAACCCGTAGGTTACGTCAGGGACGAGGTAAACCGGGACGCTACACCACTTCCATGATCAACGGGCGCGCAATTGTCTGCCCGCTAACCTCCACCGCGACCGACGGCCAGCCGGCTATCGGCGTGAGGACTTCCGCCGCGCCGTCCGTCACCAGGATCGTGTCCTCGCATTTCGTGCCCGTGATTGATGGGTTCCACGCGCAGACCATGCCCGCCTCCAACGCGACGGTTTCACCCGGCACGGCGATCAACTCGCGCGGATCGTAGCCCGCGATGCCGCCCTGATGGTGCAGCTTCCACTCGCCGTCATATCCAGCGTCAGCGTAGGCGGTTTGCAGCACGCCAAACAACTCGTCCAGCGTCCGGCCCGGCTGCGAAGCCGCGATGATCGCCGCGTCAACCTCGGCGCACGCCTGCTGCTTCCGCTTGAGATCGTCCGGCAGCGCGCCGAAATGTACCAACCGCGTCACCGAGCAGGTCAGCCCACCGGTACGCGCGCAGAGGACCAGCATCGCGTACTTGTCCATCACTTTGCCGGTGGGCAGCGGGTGACGTACCTTGTAAATACGCTCGTCCGTCGCGACCAGCACCACCACCGGACGCGCGCCCCTGCTGTACGTTTCGTATTCCAGCGCGGCGGCAATCGCATACTCGTTGTGACCGGGTGTGATGCGGTTGATCGCGCGCTGCATCCCCGCCGCGCAGATGCCGCCCAACACCCGGAAACGCTCGATCTCCACCGGCAGCAATTTCGAGCGGGCGATCACGATCTCACGGCTGATGTCCTTCGCGCCTTCGAGCGGCACATCCGTGCCCAGCGTGGAGCCGAAATTAACCGGCACAGGCGCTTCCCAGGGCGATACCTCAAGCGCAAACCCGCGCGCCTCGATCCCATCCTCGTCGTTCAGACGCGGCGCTTCAATCGCGTTGGTGACGACCGTCGCACTGTCCGCCGTGATCACCACACTCGCGATGCCGACGCTGTCCGCCGTGTTGACCGCAACATCCACGCCGCCCGTGATCCACGAGACATTGCTCACCGTGCGCAGCCACACCGCGCCGATCTGCTGCTGTTCCATAATCGCGCGCACCCGCGCCAGTTTGGTTTGTACTTCGGCTGTATAATCCATCACAGAAATTTCCCCTCCTCAAAACGCCATACATCAAGCACAATTTTCCGTGTATAAGCCCAGTACTACAGCCGCACCTGTTTTTGAGACGATCTTACCTCATTTTCTCCCCTGCGCTTCAACTGCGGAACATGAGCTTAGCGTACGTTTTGGTCCTTTTACTCCCCAAACTCCGGGGACGCGACAAATGGCATCGATAGCGTCACGGAGCCACTGCCGCGCGACAGAATCGGATGGGCAAGCTCAGCCCGCACTTAGGAAATCGAACAGGAGCACATAGAGCACGCTCGCCACCAGGCTCGACACCAGCGCTACCGGGATGCCGATGGACAGCCATTCGCGGTCAGTGATGGGACGGTCGGTGCGCTCGCTCACAGAAATAACAACGACGTTCGCAGTAGAACCGATGGGGGTCGCATTGCCGCCCAGACCCGCACCGAGCGCAATCGCCCACCAGATCGGTTGGATGTCGACGCCCTGGGCACCCAGATTAAGCACGATCGGGATGACGGCAATCGTCACCGGCACATTGTCGATCAATGCCGAGAGCACCACCATCGCCCACATGATGATCAGGCCCAGCAACACGGGCGAGATATTCTGTAATGTCAACAGGCTTTCGGCGACCTGCTCCAACACGCCTGCCGCCTCTAAACCACCGACCATCACAAACAGGCCGGTGAAAAACAGCAGTACATCCCACTCCACCTCTTTCAAAACTTCGTGGACGCCCATCTGCGTCCAGCCGAGCGCGATCCCCGCCCCAGTGAGGGCGGCGAATGCGGGGGTGATGTGCAACGGGCGTTCGAGCATAAACAGCACAACCACTCCACCCAACACCAGCAGTACGCGCTGCGCACCTTGTGAGTCGGTCAGCGCCTCACGCGCGTTCAGACTATGGATAGCACGCGGGCGTTGCGCTTCGAGGTCTGCTGTGCGGACCTGGTCACGGAAGAGGTAGCGCAGAACGAAGAAAACGGTGATCCACACCACCAGTACAATCGGCCCCATGTGGGTCAGGAAATCGTTGAAGCTCAGATCAGCAGCCGCGCCGATGAGAATATTCGGCGGATCGCCCACCAGGGTCGCCATACCGCTGGTGTTGGAAAAAATCGCCTGCGAGATCAGCAACGGTACGGGTGAAATACCCAGGAACTCAGCGATCAACACCGTCATCGGGGCCATCAAGACCACCGTCGTCACGTTGTCCAACACCATGGAGAGGAACGAGGTGGTCAGACCCAACATGAGCAGCAGGCGCATTACACTACCGCCGCTGCGCTGAGCGACCAGAATCGCCACAAATTCGAAAAAACCGGTCGTTCTCAGCAGCGACACCAGGATCATCATGCCCAGCAGTAGGGCCAGCGTCTCGAACTCGACCGCCTCAACGGCGTGTTCCTCGTCGTAGAAATTCAGCAGCAGCCCGGCAGCCACCATTACCGCTGCGCCAATGCCGCTGACCACCATGCGGTGCCATTTCTCCGCAAAAATTAAACCCAATGTGACGATGAAGATCGCCACAGCCACTAGTTCAGTCATGTAGACGCTATTCACTTTTCTGGCTGAGCCAGTCAACCAGGAAGAGACTGCCCACCCGCACACGTGAAACAAGGCCCACGAGCTGCTTTTCGGCATTCACCACCGGCACATCGGCCACCTGGTGATTGTGCATGAAAACCATCGCTTCCATCAGGCTGCTCGTTTCACTGAGATAGTAAGGAGGACGCATGATCTCAGCGAGGGGCTTTTCCAGCAGGTCAGCCGCATGTGGTCCCGTTTCGAACATCTCATAATTGTGGACAAAATCCGTCGTTCGCAACACCTGTACGAATTTCGGCATAAACTGGGTCAGCAGGTCGTCCATGACGAGTACCCCGACCACTTGGCGCTCATCGTCAATAATGGGGACGGTGCCCACCATGTGGCTGCCCATAATGCGCATTGCTTCGACCAGGGTGGCGCCGGTCTTCACCGTGTAAACCTGGGTTCTCATGCAATCAGATATGTAGTACATTGTGAGTCACTCCCTGTGCGCGATAAATTACCTTGATTACTCATGAACGATCAAGTCCGGTTCTGTCACAGCATAGCATTATCCATTTTGTTCCGCTAGGTGCCGTTGTGCCTTTACTTCCCAAATCCGGTGGCCCACTTGTCATACGTCCAGCAGCGAACCGCACTTGCGCAGCCCCGCGTCATCATCAGAGAAGACGAGTGGGAACGTGCCCAGAATGTGATCGAAGTCCGCGCGGCTGAGGCCGTACAGGTGCGCGACAGTCGCGCACCAATACGTGTCCCCACGATGCTCAATTCTTTCGCCCACACTTCCACCGTTTCTAAATCGGGCATTTTTTTCTCACCTTCACAGCTTTTGGTAGCTCCACAGAATAACGTGATTTGCCGGTGTTTACCCCTATCCCCCCCGGCCCCCCTTTCCCCGCAGGCGGAGAAAGGGGGGAGTAAGCTCACCGTTAAGCCCCTCTCCACTTGCGATACTACTCCCGAAATAGCCAGATTTCGGTCGCTTTGTGGTGAGACCCGGCTCGTGGGAACTGTTGGCGAACTCGATTCATGGGTGTTTTGTAGGGGCGATGCTTGCGTCGCCC
>CBEVZO010000292.1:0-5549 GCA_965554365.1 uncultured Anaerolineae bacterium | reverse complement strand
CTCCGCTTGCGGGGAGGGGGCGCGAACAAGTTCGCGTTGGGGGAGGGGCAAACTCACGATCACGTTATTCTGCGGAGCTACCTTGCGCCTTTTTTACCCCAACAATTAAAAGTGTCGGACCCTGAACCACGCACGAGGAGAGGGGACTTTTGTGTGCGCAAGTAAACGCCCCTGCCCCCGTCGATAATAGCATCACACATGTAAAAACTTGCACAATTCCCCGAAGTAAAATAAAATTAAACTCTTCTCTACTGTCCAAAAACGCAGTGAGAAAAAAAACGTAGTCGGGAATAGCATGTGGAAAGGAATTTTGTAATGCGTAAAGTACTTTCACTGAGTCTCGTTCTTTTGCTGATTGTGGGAATCGTACCACTGGTCGGGGCGCAGGACGATGAAACGTTCGCGCTGACGATCATGCACACCAACGACACACACGCGCATCACCAACCCAACCGGGATGGCGACGGCGGCGTGGCGCGGCAGATGACGGTCGTCAACCAGATTCGCGCGCAGGCAGACAACACGCTGCTGCTCGATGGCGGCGACCGCTTCACGGGCACACTGTTCCACCAGCAATACCTGGGGCAGGACAACGTGCAGATTATGAATATGCTGGGCTATGACGCGATGACGCTCGGCAACCACGAATTCGACAACGGCGACACCATCCTGGGCATGTTCCTTGACGGACTGAACTTCCCGGTCGCGACGGCGAACGTGGATGTCAGCGCCTCCGCCGATCTCGCGGGCAAGTTCACCCCGTATGTTGTGCTGGACGTGGGCGGCGAGCAGGTCGGCGTGATCGGGTTGGTCACGCCCGAAACCGAAATCCTGGCCTCACCCAGTGATGACGTGGTGTTTGACTATGATCTCGTCGGTGTGACGCAGGGCGTGGTCGATGAACTGACCGCGATGGGCGTCAACAAGATCATTCTGCTGACGCACGTCGGTTACAGTGGTGATCTGGCACTCGCAGTGGCAGTGTCCGGCGTGGACATCATCGTTGGCGGGCACTCGCACACGCTGCTGAGCAACACGCTGGCTGCAGCCGAGGGCGACTATCCGACCGTCATCGAAAGCCCGGCAGGTGAGCCCGTGCTGGTCGTGATGGCTGCCGAACATAACGAATACCTGGGTTACCTGGAAGCCGAATTTGACGCAGCGGGCGTCGCGGTGGACTGGGACGGCGAGCCGATTCTACTGTCACAGTACATCACGCCCGATCCCGCGATGGAAACGCTCGTCGCAGAGCTGGCAGCCCCGTTGGAAGAGTTGAAGAACACGGTCATCGGTGAAACGGCGGTCTTCCTGGTCGGGGATCGCGCAGTGTGCCGCGTGGAAGAATGCAACCTCGGCAACCTGATTTGCGACGCGATCATGGATAACACGGGCGCGGACATCGTCTTCCAGAATGGCGGCGGCATCCGGGCCGACATCGACCTGGGCGAAGTCACAATGGGCCAAGTGCTGACCGTGCTGCCGTTCGGCAACCTGATCAGCACGCTGGAACTGACCGGCGCGGACGTGTGGGCGGCGCTCGAAAACGGCGTCTCGCAGGTCGAAGACGGCGCGGGCCGCTTCCCGCAGGTGGCGGGCATCCACTTCACCTGGGACGGCAGCCTGGAAGCGGGCAGCCGCATTATCAGCGTGGATGTGCTGGACAAGGACACCGGCGAGTATGTGCCGTTGGACCTCGAAGCGATCTACTACGTGGCGACGAACGACTACGCGCGCAATGGTGGCGACGGGTACGCGATGTTTGAAGACAATGCGATCAACCCGTATGACTACGGCGCACCGTTGGATACGACGGTCGCGGACTATATCGCCGCGAACAGCCCCGTTGCACCGGAAGTCGAAGGGCGTATCACCCGCGTGGATTAGTAGCGTGGATTATACGCGTTAGGTTTACCTCACCCCTAAATCCCCTCTCCATGCGATGGAGAGGGGACTTTTATGTACATTATTGGCGCGGGGCGCGCAAGGGGCTATGATCTCCCGGTGTTGTGATTGTATTCTATAAGGACATGCCATGCACCGCCGCCTGTGGATTATCGCATTACTGATCGCCCTGCCCCTGATCGCGTCACCCGCCGCCGCGCAGGATGACGGCCCCGCCAACGTGGACGGCCCACCGTTTGCGCTCCCGTTCACCGATCCGCCGGGGCTGGACACATGGCTCTACCAACAACATTATTGCAACACCACGCAAGCCTTCAACTTTGGCGATGTGTGGTACGAGTTCGGGCAAGGGCTGCACTTCGGCGTGGACTTTCAAGTGCCGTGCGGCACACCGCTTCACGCGATTGCGGACGGCGTGGTCGCGGTGTCGGATGCGACTGGCTTCGGCGCGGGACCGCACAACCTCGTGCTGGACCATCCCGGCACAGGTTATAGCTCGCTCTACGGGCATTTGTTTGAACAGTCCACGTTGGTGAAGGGGCAGCAAGTCCGGCGCGGAGACGTGATCGGATTCTCCGGCGACCCGGACGGCTCATGTGAGTCGCGTCCGCACCTGCACCTCGAAATCCGCAGCGCGAACTACCAGATCGCCTACAATCCGCTGCCGTTTTTCGACGTGGATTGGCACATGCTCACCAGCCTGGGACTGTACAACAACAATTTTCAGCAAGACCTCGCTACGCCGCACCGCTGGATGCGCCTGGAAGATCAGCCACAGGTCGAGTTTAGCGGCAACCTGCTAAACAACTACCTGCATCCCTGGCCGCTGCGGTTAGAGATACGCGCACCTCTCAATCCGCCGCCCTTCCGCGCGCTGGACCCGCTGCCCGCTGACGCCGCCGTGAGCATCACGCCCGTCTCGACTGGCGCGTGGAATGTGGGCGTGTGGTGGTCGCCCGGTGATACTGACGCGGTATATGTGATCGATGCGCTGCCGGGTCAGGGAACCGTCGTGCTGCGCCAACCGCTGAACGGTGGTGCGCGGCAATTTGTCGAGTTCGCACCGCCCACGCAAACCTCGCCGGATGGTACGATCACCGTCACGCGGCAGCCGTCCGGGATGCTACGGCTCACACGCGGGGCCGATGGCGCGATCTTCGATGTGGACACGGGCGGCGTGTATCCCGCTGTCTCACCGGATGGCACGCGCATCCTCTACGAACTGGTGTATGGGGAGATCGTACCGGGCACGTCTAATCCGAGCGTCGTGATCTGGGCCAGCGCCATTGACGGGACCCACGTGCAGCGCGTGTATTCGTCACCGGGCATCTATAGCATGTGGCTGGACGACCACCGCGTGCTGATCGTGCAGCGCGTCGAGTATCGCGCCGAGTCGCGCCTGCTCCTCGTTGATCTGGACACGGCGGGACCGGATGGCGAACTCGTGCCGCAGGTGTTGGGTGCGTATGACAATCTCAGCGGTTTGCAGATCGCACCGGGGGGCGGACAACTCGCGTTTTTCCTGCCGTTCCAGGACGATCCCGCGCACAATGGTGTGTATATCCAGGCCACGCAGATCGGCAGCACGCCGCAAAAGCTACCCTTCGTAGGCGCGTACCAATGGCGGGACGAGGATGCGTTGTTCGTGCTGAGCTACGGCGGTCTGGACCAATCTGTGCATGCGCTCGGCGTGATCGAGATCGCATCCGGCGCGGTGCGCTGGCTCACCGACCCGGCAATACAGCCGATCCGCGTTGCCAACGGGGAGTGGAGCGTTTCGCCCGATGGGACGCGGATCGTGTTCCTCGATCCGGCAGATTACGGGTTGTATATGATCACGGTGGTAGGATAAACTGGTAATCACATTATTGCGCGAGGGGGAAAATTGTGGATGCTAGCATAGTCATTGCAATTGTAGCGTTAATCGTAGAAGTGATCGGTGTACTCGTAGCAATCACAACCGCAGCCAAGAGCAAAGCGTTTCTCTGGCGCATAATGGCTGTGTTGCTGACACTGCTGCTGATATCGACAATTGGCTATGTAATCTACGAGACATCTCGCGACGATCCCTCCCCCAAAGTCACGATCACCGATCCACAAACGGGGGCGTACAACGTGGGCTGGCGCGTGACCGTGCGGGGCACAGCGGAGCATATCGACCCCGGTGCTACGCTATGGCTCGTTATACGCCCAGAGAACGGCAAATTATACCCACAGAACACGCCCCCTATTGTGCAACAGAATGACGAATGGTCGGGCATTTGCCTGTTGGGAACCGACGAAGAATCGGAGATCGGAAATCAGTTTGAGATATTCGTCGTCATTGCCAACGAGTCCGCCGAAGACCGCTTTGAAGATTACATTGCGCGCGCACAGCTTTCAGGCTACACAGGGTACGAACAATGGCCGGAAGGTGTGACGCCGCTCACCAGCATCATCGTGACAAAGTAAGCCTGACTATCGCACGGTGTCAGTGCCGATCCGCATCGCCAACGGGGCGTGGAGCGTTTCGCCCGCTGGGACGCGGATCGTGTTTGTGGACCCGGCGGATTATGGGTTGTATGTGGTGCAGATCGAGTAAATCCATCAATGCACGTCGCGTTGATTTCGCACCCGGAATCACTTACGCTATATGTGACAATAATTCTGTGTTGTATATGTCCACCAGTGGTCCGCGCCACGCCGTTGATCTGGCGCTGCACGTCACACTCCCAGCACCCTCCACCAGCGCGACGACGCATAGGAAGTGTAGTATGTTAGGTCCACTAATGCGTTGGGGATTCATGATTTTCGTGATCCTGTTTGTCGCCGCGATGATGCCGACCCTCACTACACACCCGCACGCCGTCCGCGCCGCCCAAGATTTGTCCCCGGCGGAACGACGCAAACGCACGGTCCTGCACGCGCTGCGGCTGATCAACGCGCACGATTGGGACGCGCTGCGGGCGCTGCTCAGCGCGACGTTTGTGCTGCATCACCCCACAGCGGGCGATCTGGATTGCGAGGGCTACATCCGCTTCCTGCAAGCGTTGCAACGTGCCATGCCGTGCCTCACGCTGGAACACGACTGCGTGGCAACGGCTGACGAATGGGTCATGGTCCACTGCACGCTCGTCGAGGAACAGACGCAAACGCGTGTCGGCGGAGTCAGCGTCTTCCGCGTGGAGGACGAGCTACTCACGACGGCGTATCTGATGCTCGACGAATCGGACCTGCTGCCCGATCTGCGCGCGGCATAAACACAGCACGTAATCTTACGCGGTGCGGATGTGCCCACGTCCGTACCGCCCGGTTTCGGGGGCGTACACGACCTGTGTGCGCCCCTGCATGATTCTCGCGCGCAGAGCAGCGGGCGCGGCAGAGCAGCGCCCCTACCCCGGTTCTCGCGCGGGCGGGATAGGCGGCTTATAATCGTGTGCGCACCCTGTATATCATCCGCAGAGAGGACATGCCCTATGCAATCCCTGATCGCGCTGCTGGACCGCGCCTATGTACTGCTCGGACGCCTCGGGATCGTCACCGTATTTGGCAATCTGGTGATCGTGTTCCTGATGATCTTCCGGCTGGTGGCCGCACAGCCCGACGCCGACGATCCAGCCGTGATCGACTTGCAGCTTGCGTTCAGCACGGATCGCTTTGTGGAGGTG
>CBEVZO010000291.1:0-5550 GCA_965554365.1 uncultured Anaerolineae bacterium | reverse complement strand
TGCGGGGGAGGGGGCAACTTGCTCGCTTATCCTATTGTGAAGGTTAACTAGTAGTAGGCGGGAGGTCTGTGTGATGCGAAACCGTATCATGTGGTGCATATTCGTCAGCGTCATGTTTGCGTTTCCGCTGTTTGGCACATCACATGCCCAAGAAACTGCGGATCTACATGTCGTTTATGATGCTGCTGTGGGAGATGATCACAGTGTGACAAGATGGATCTGGTTGTTTGATGGATACACAAGCAACGTAACGATGGTGGCTGAACTCCACCGTGAATGGGGTGGAATTCCTGACTGGATCATCGATCTTGACCAGCAACGAGTGTATTTCATTGAAGTTGACACCAATTATGGCCCGTTGGGCGCGTCGCGATTGGTCCAGTACGATTGGGCAAGTGGCGCGCGGCAGGTTGTTTTTGATCACGTGAATATCGCTCATGTGCGTGATCATCCCGACCCCGACAAACTGATCCTCTGGTACTATGCGGCGGATACTATAACTGCCAACAAAAATACACTTCTGCATGGTTGTCTGCTAAGCGTCCGAAATGGTACCTGTCGCGATTTTGCAGACGGCATACACGAATCCACCATAGGCGATTGGGTTTGGCTGAACGATGAGGAGGTATTGCGCTTTAACACGCCAACCTCACATGTTTCGTACATCAACATCGAGACGGAGGAAACGATAGCAGTTTCTTTCACACCGTCGCTGGGTGGAGGGGTGTTTTGGCAACAAATGTCAACTTCACCAGGGATTATCATGTTTTTACGATCTGATGCTGCTTGGACTGCTGAGGGATATGCGTATGATCTCTATTGTTTGGACATCGATACGTTTGAAATCGTTTGGCTATCCTCAATAGATATTCCGTTTAGTGTTTATTGGGGTGATTATTGGCGGGTGTCGCCAGATGGACGTTATCTGGCGATTGACCAACACATATCTGCGTATGAGTGGCATGAAGAAGATTACATGCGTATTTGGGATGTGGAATCTGGACAGAGTGTGTATAACAGGCCGCTGACAATAAATGGTCCATCTGGACAGCGTGTGCGCTTCATCGGAGATATCCGTTGGACGTCAAACAGTCGTAGCGTGTTGCGCGTCGCCAGTGTAATAGGTGACAGCGCTTGGTATGTGGTTCGTATAGATGTCGCATCAGGTTTGGTCACATACATCACGACGCTTGAGGGTGATTCGCCGCAATTTCTATCTCCCTTATCTATCCGACATGGTCGCTGATGAGTTTGCATATCGCGTCTATAGCTCATCAACGATCAACTCCGCGTAGCCAGTGGCAGAGTCGAACTTGCGGCGGAACACGAGATTGGGCGCTGCACCGAGGATGACTTCGGCGGTGGTACGCACGAGAGAGCCATCCTTGAGATGACCGCCGATCATCGCGCCAGCGGGATCGCTGATCGAGAGGTGCAGGTGCGCGCCGCCGACCTCGACTGTGCCAACGAGGGCGATGATCTCGTAGTGATCCTCAAAGAGGGTTGTATCTTTGTCGTTGGCGAGGCGCAGCACGGCGCGGGTCAGGCTGCCGACGCAGGTGATCACGAACCCGGCGCGGATGTGGTGTGTGTCGGCGTATTGCATGATCTCGCGGCGGAGGTCCTGGCCGGGTGTGAGGCGAAAGGCGTGGATTTTCATCGGGTGCGAACTCCTTCAAAAAGCATTTCACCGCAGAGGATGCGGAGAGCGCAGAGAAAATCAAGGTAAAAGCAAGAGAAAAACATAACTGCGGAATGGGACGCAGATGAACGCGGATAAACGCAGATCAGAATCCTGATCCGTGTCAATCTGTGTTCATCCGTGTCCCATGATATTTTACGGATACAACGGAATGAAGCGATCCAGGCTGCGCGGGCCGACGAAGGGCACGAAGCCTAGTGCGCGGGAGCGTGCATAGGCGGCGGCGACATTGTCCGGTTCCAGCGCGTAATCGACGGTCAGGATGAACGCGCCGCGTGCCTGGGCAAAGGTCAGATCGTCAATGTACCATGCGCTGCTGACGTGCAGCGTGCTGTCGGGATAGGCGTCGTAGAGCGCGCGGCAGGGCGGCGAGAGCGATGCTTCGTAGGCGGGGCTGTCGATATCCGCTTCGGTGGCGGGGAGGGGGCAGTCACCTTCGGCGAACGTGCCGCCGGCCCCACCGTCGAACCAGATTTGCTCCTGCGCGATGCCGTCAATCGCCGCCATGTAATCGTCGTAGATGGCGAGTTCGGCGGCGTTTTGCGCGATCACGATCTGCGCAGGGTCTTGATCCTTGAGGAAGGCGCTAATATCTTCCACGAACCAGATCATTTCCTCCACCGGATTAACGCCGTCTGCTTCGGCGATGGCGATCACGTTGTCGTCGTCGTAGGCTTCCACCCAGTCGAGGTACACGCCGTCAAAGCCCGCGTCGTAGATGATCTGCAACAGCGCGTCGGAGGCGTCGGTGCCGTCGAACCAGATGGCGTACCATTCATCGTACCAGTAGGCGACCGGGTAGTTCTCCGCCCAGCCGTCGGGGTCCTCACCGGCGATCCATGCTGGATTGCCGACCTGCCATGCGTCATCCCAATAGGTGCGGTAGCTCTCGGCTTGCCCGATGTCGATGTAGGCGAGAACGAGTTTGGGCTGACCTGTGCCATTGCCGGAGTCCTGAATCGAGCGGACAATCCCGGCGATATCGACATCGTCGTTGTTAGCTTCGGTGACGATGGGGTCGATCACAACGAGATCGTAGCGGGACGTGGCGATCTGGTCGAGCGTGTCATCGTCGAGATTCACGTCCAGATAGTAGAACCAGTGCGTGACATGGTGCAGACGGTCGCGGGCCGGGGCTTGAGCATAGGCGGGCATTGAGGCGAGTATGATCGCCAACAGCAGCGTCAGCGTCAGGAACGTAGTACGGGAGCAGGGCAGTCGTTGGGACATAGGTATTTTGTCCTTCTATCGATTATGCGATGATTTTACTACAATATAGGTAGGTATGGGCAAAATTTGACCAAGTGAGGGAGACAGAAAAATCATGAAACTTAAACGCTTGTGCTTGACCGTTGGATCGGCGTTGCTGCTGGCGGTGCTGGGCTTTGTGGCGCTGCAAGGTGTGTCGGTGCTGGCGCAGGATCCGAACCAGCCAGGGCTGATCGTATTTGCGTCGGATCGCACGGGGAACTATGAGATTTATGTACTCGATCCGCAAACGGGGCTGATGACGCAGCTCACGAATGCGCCGGGTGACGACATCGAGCCGCAGTGGTCGCCGGATGGGCAGTTTATTGTATTTGTCTCGGCGCGTGATGGCGATTACGAAGTTTTCGCGATGCGCGCGGACGGGACGGATGTGCGGCAGTTGACCAATAATACCGCTGAAGATCGCCAACCGCGTTGGCAACCGGGTGGCGGGCATGTGGTCTATGCCTCGGACGTGAACGGGCAGTGGGACCTGTATGTCGTCTCGGCGGATGGCGCGATTGTGCGGCAGTTGACGAATGATATGTTCGACGAGCGCGGTCCTGTGCCGCAAGCCGTTGTAGGTCCAGGGCCAGGTCCGGGGCCAGTTTCGACGCCGTTCCCGACGTTGACGCCGCAGGCGGCGGCACAGCCGGATGCGATAGTGAATCCCTCCGGTGCGACCAATGTCAATGTGCGCGCGCAGCCGGGTACTGGCGCGCAGATTGTAACGCGACTCAGGCGGGGCGATCCGGTCACTGTGATCGCGAAATACTATGATCACATGTACGACGAATCGTGGGTGCAGATTCAAGCCGCCGATGGTACGGTGGGCTGGATATATGAGCCGATACTGGCGCTGAATATCTCGCTGGCGAATGTCCCGGCAGTTGCAGCGCAGTTTGTGCCGCCGCCCGCCACATCGACACCCGCCGCGACTGCCGAGCCAACTGCTGACCCGAATGTGGTGGTCATCGAGTTCTGGGCGGATGCGGGTGAGATCATTGCCGGTGATTGCACTAACATTCACTGGCGTGTGCAGAACATCCAGGAAGTGTATTTCGAGGGTGGAGGTGTCGTGGGCGAAGCAACCCACGAGGTTTGCCCGGTGGTCAATACGACCTACAACTTGCGCGTGATCCGTACGGATGGCGTTGAAGATAACCGTTACATCACGATCACGGTCAATTTACCGTAGCTGCACACACTACGTTACAGCATGGCAGGGGCGTATCCATTACGATATGCTCCTGTTTTTGGTTGAACGAACGGCGGTTTGCGGTCATAATGGGGCGCAGCGATAGGATGCCATGTTCAACACACGTATGAGGGGACATTATGGGTCACAAACCGCAGCAGCAACCGCCAGAACCGGAATTCGATCCCGAAGAATTGGAACACGCCGCCCGTGACGCGGAAGATTCGCCGGAACTCGCCTCGGCTCCGTCACCTGTGCCCGCTACGCCGGTCAATAGTAGCGATCTGATCGGGCAGACGTTAGAGGGACGCTACCACTTTGATGCGCTGCTGGGCGAGGGGACGTTTGCGCGTGTGTATCGCGTACACGATCTGCACCGGCGGGTGTATCTGGCGGCGAAAGTGTTGCGCAGCGATATCGCGCAGGAACCTATGTTCCTGGAACGCTTCAAGCGCGAGGCGCGGGTGCTGGAAACGCTGCAACATCCCAACATCGTGCGCTACTACGACATCGTGGAAAGCGGCGATGTGGTGTTCATCCTGACCGACTTCATCGACGGGCGCACGCTCCAGGGCGAGCTGAAGCGGCAGGCTGGCCCGATGGACCCGCAGGATTCACTCCGGTTCCTGACACCATTGGCGGCGGCGCTGCATTACGCGCATCGCGAGGGTGTGGTGCATCGCGATCTCAAACCCTCGAATATCCTGATCGATGAGCATGGCACGCTGTACGTGATGGATTACGGTATCGCGCGCATTCTCTCCGACACCAGCACGATGACGGTTGATACGACCTCGACGGTGGGCACGCCGCACTATATGTCGCCGGAACAGATCATGGTCGGTGAAGTGACGCCGACGACGGATGTGTATGCGCTCGGCGTGATGCTGTACCAGATATATACGGGCAAACTGCCGTTTATCGGTGAATCCGAAGGCACGATGGGCACGACGGCGGCGATGCGGATCGTATTTGAACACTTGCATAAGCCGCCTGTGCCCCCGACGCAGTTGAATCCGGCGCTGAGCCATGCGGTTGAGGCGGTGGTGATGAAGTGTTTGGAGAAAGACCCGGCGCAGCGTTATCAGACGGTGAGTGATGTGTATGATGCGCTGACCGAGGCCATTGGCACGCCGTCCCGGTCCCTGGATGCGGAGGAAGTCGCGCAGGTGGTGGCGGCTGCGCCGGATGCCGTACCGGAGGCCGAACGTGTTCCGACCGGGGTAGGGGGCGCATCGCGGATTGCACGCGAGCGTGATTATGACGATTATGTGGATGACGAGGATGAGGAATACGAGCATCTCGCGTATGGGGACGATTGGCGCGAGTTCCAGAAACGCAAACGTGAACTAAAACAGGATGCGCGCAAAGCCAAACGCGAGGCACGCGGCGCACGTGTGCA
>CBEVZO010000290.1:0-5557 GCA_965554365.1 uncultured Anaerolineae bacterium | reverse complement strand
CAGGATGAACGTTGCCCCCGCCTGCCCCACATCCGACACCGCCATCACCTTACGCTTGTCCCACCGATCCGCCAACACGCCCGCGAATCCAGCCGTCAGCACGGCGGGCAGCGCGAAGAAAAACGCCACCAGCGCCAACGGAGTCGCATTGCCCGTATCGTTGAACACGCGAATCCCGACCGCCAGCCCGGTCATGCGGCTGCCGATCAGCGAAAAGGTTTGTGTCAGCAGAATAATGTAAAACGTGCGCAATGACCTATTTTTCTTCGCCATCAATCCCCTCACAGTGTTTTCCAGAAAACAGCCATATTACGTTATACGCGCGCAGCATCAGATCGTTTCACATTTTAAGCTATTACCTCAATTTTTTCAAACTATCACCTAAATAAAAAGCTGTTCCGCGTTATACAGAACAGCTTTTCTGAGTTATTCTCTTATGCGCCACTAGACTTATTCGTCGGCAGCGTCCTCGTCGTCATCTGCCTCAGCGTCCGCCACCTCGTCTTCCTCACGCACGATCTCAATCGTCACCCGCGTAACAAACCCGGCAATCGACGCTATCGCCGCTGCGGTCGGCGCGGCCAACGCGAAAATGCCGCCCGCCAACATGCCCACCGTCAGCGGAACCTCAAAGAGGTACTTGCCTTTGGGGTCTTTGATGCGCACGGTGCGCACATTGCCCTCGCGGATCAACTCTTTGATGCGGTCAACCAGCGCCGTGAGTTCGACTTCGACTTCCTCGACAATCGTGCGCGGAGCCTCTTTTTCCGGGGCGTCCTGATCGTCACGCGGGGCATCCGACTCGGTCATCTCGATCACTCCTTCTGTCACTTCCAACGCGAACAGGGCAGAACCAACCATCTTCAGTGCATTCAATACCGACATATGCGTTCCTCCGAACATCTCAAACCCGGCGGTTGTGGGTCATTCGTCGTACACCTCGCGGCGGTGGCCGATGATCTCGACCATAATCAGACAATTGTCACGATCTAGACGATAGATTACACGATAGTCGCCCACGCGAAGTCGGTAGAAACCGCCCCAATCTCCGGTCAGAGGCACGTGGGTAATCACGGCGGCGTTGGCGGCCAGCCATTCGAGCTTGCTCAGCATGCGTTGCGCGACGGTTTTATCCAGGCGCTTGAGGCTGGCAAGGGCGCGGTCGCTGAATTGCAGGGTATATGGCTCACGCATCCAGACCCAACTCGCGTTTCACGTCGTCCAGAGAATGATAGGGACCTTTCTGTTCGGCGGGCCGGCGCAGATAGTCGGCGATCTCCGGACACAGTTCCTCGCCCACGTCGGGATCAGGCATCTGCTGTTCGAGTTCCCACAGGATTTCCTGCATCAGTTCGCGCACAATAGCTTTGAGATCGCTGCGGTTAATGGTCATAGTCATACGGCGTTCTCCTTACACGGCCTGTTGACAATGTCGCCGTTGCTGAATGCTAATCGCTAACGGCTGATCGCTATCTGCTATAGATAGTATCGTAAAACGCGGGCAAAGGTTGCTGTTCTCGCTCACGAATCACCGGCGCTTGCCGCAGCAAATCACGCGCGCGCGCCAATTGGTCGGCGTCGTTGGCGTGGATCGTGAACAACACGTCGCCCTCCTGCACCGCGTCGCCCACCTTGACCTCGACCATCACGCCCACCGCTGGATCGACAGCGTCCTCTTTGCGCGCCCGACCTGCGCCCAATTCGAGAGTGGACCGCGCCACCAACTCCGCGTTGACCTGCGCTACATAACCGCCCTTCCCCGCACGAATGTCCTCACGGATGCGCGCGCCCGGCAGCGTGGACGGATCATCGACCATGCTCACGTCGCCACCCTGCGTCGCCACCAATTCGCGGAATTTCGCCAGCCCGGTCCCGTTGTCCAACATCTCGGCGAGTTCCGCCATACATTCCGCCAGCGCATACTCACTTGTATCACGCCGCCCCAGTCGCACCATGTGCGCGCCAATCACCACACAGTGTTCGCGCAAGTCTTTTGGCCCGCCGCCGTTGAGACACTCAATCGCCTCGCGTACTTCCAGCGCGTTGCCCACCGCCGCACCGAGCGGCTGATTCATGTCCGAGATCAGCGCCACCATCTCGCGCCCCGCGTCCGCGCCAATGTCCACCATAATCTGCGCCAACGCGGTCGCCTCGTCCACCTGTTTCATAAACGCGCCCATGCCCGCCTTCACGTCCAACACAATCGCGTTCGCGCCAGAAGCCAGCTTCTTACTCATGATGCTGCCCGCAATCAGCGACAGACTCGGCACGGTCCCCGTTACATCGCGCAGCGCGTAGAGTTTCTTGTCTGCCGGAGCGAGACTCTTAGTTTGCCCCGCCAGCACAATCCCGTACTCGCGCACCTGCTGCAAAAACTCGTCATCGCTCAGGTCCACACGGAACCCGGCAATCGCTTCCATTTTATCCAGCGTGCCGCCCGAAAAACCGAGGCCGCGCCCACTCATCTTGGCGACCGGAATCCCCGCCGCCGCCACCAATGGCAGCACGACGAGCGTCACCTTGTCCCCCACCCCGCCAGTAGAGTGCTTATCGACGGCGTACTCGATCACAGGCGAGAGATCAAGCTGATCACCGCTTTCGGTCATCACCAGCGTCAGATCAAATGTTTCACGGCGCGTCATGCCCTTAAGATACACCGCCATCAACCACGCCGCCGCCTGATAGTCTGGAATCGTGCCGTTCGTATAACCTTCGACAAACCAACGAATTTCCTCAGCGCTGAGTTCTTCGCCGTCGCGTTTCTTTTCAATAATGTCTGTTGCGCGCATGATGCTCCATCCTTACAAAATAATACAATTGCTGCTCCGTCCTGCGACCGCAGGATACCCGTGCAGTATACCACGTGTTAATCATTCTCTTATTTGCGTTCCGGCGGCGGCGCGGTACAGTTTGTGCTAAAACTGCGTATAGGCAATGCCGAATTCAACTCAACGGGTGAGACACTATGACAACCAAATCAACCTCCGGTACACCACACAGCCTGATCCCCTGGAAAAAGCGTGCTAGCTTCAAAGCATCCAAGAGCAAACGCACGCGCAAGAGACAACTCGCCCGGCAGATGAATATGATCTACGTGCTGGTCGGCGCGGCGATAATCTTCGGTAGCCTTTTCATCTTCATCAACTGGCAAAACGCGGGCGCAGCCAAATCCGTAAGCTGTGCAGAATTCCCGTACTACTGCGTGCCGCTGGCTGGCGGCGCAGCGGGCGATTATGCCGATCTCGAAGCGGAAGGCGTGCGTGAACTGGACGAGGAGTCGCATGGCGCTCCCGGCGTGGTACGCTATGTGACCGAAGATCACGTACCCACCATCGGCGACCCCAACGCGGCGATCCATATCCGCGTCGTGTCGAACTTCGCCTGCGGGCACTGCAACACCTACCACACCGGCGACCTTGAACGCTTTATCGAAAACTATGCCCTGATCGGACAAGCGACCGTCGGTTTCGCGCTGGTCACGAACACCGGGGGCGGAAACTATGCCCGAATCGCCGCACTCGGCGCGCTGTGCGCGGGCGAACAGGGCGCATTCTGGGAAATGAGCGATGAAATGTTCCGATTGGCGCGTGCGGGCGGCTCCGGCGCATTCACCCTGAACGAGATCATGAACTCCGCCGCTAACATGGACCTCGACGCAGACGAGATAGAAAGCTGCATCGTATCCGGGAACTACGACTCCATACTCGACCAACAGTCAATCTTCGCCACAGACAACGGCGTGAGCGGCACGCCGACCGTGCTGGTACGTTACGCCGGGGAAGATCACTGGACACGGCTCGAAGGCGGGCAGCGCACCTACGACAACCTCGCCGCGATGGCCGACCAAGCCAACGCCGTCCTGGGCGAGTAGGATCGATTACACGGATTTCTCCCCCTCTCCACCGCGTGGGATGCGACGTGTCACGCGGGGGCACGGGGAGTGAGGTAAACCACACCACATAAAAAAGCCCCGTGCGCGCGGCACAGGGCTTTTGATTTTCGCTACGATCCGATGCAGCAGCTTACCCGCCCATCGTATCCACTTCACCGGTCAGGATCGGCAGGTCCGCGACATCATACGCTTCACCGCCGCGTGTGACGATCATATACTGGACCGCCACCCAACCGTCCACATCGCCGGTCGCGCTCTCATACGTCACCTGCACCCAGATGCCGTCACCATTGCGCCCGTTGAGGACCATGCTGTCGCCGCTGGGAATGCCCAACACAACGCGTGCATCTGCCGCCGGACGGTCGCGTAGGTTCAGATTTGCACCGGGGTTCAGGTCCACCGTACCGATCGGGTCCTGCAACTCAACCGGAATCATCAGCGGATCAGTCGCCACTTCAAAGTAACCGGGCGCGGTGATGTCCGCCAACGGCACGTCTTCAAGCTCCACCGGACGGTCCAGGCGTGACAGCGTTGTATACTGCTCCGACACCCAGCCAATCGTTGCGCTACCATCTTCCTGACGATAACGCACGTACAGCCAGTACGGGCTTGTCGGTTGCCCGACCAGACCCCCGCTCGGCATTTCGGCATAACCCAACACCTCAAGCCGCGCCTGCGCAGGGACCAACCCCAGCGATTCCGCATCCGTCACCGGAAACATGCGCAGTTGCAGGCTGATGCCCGGTTCGAGTTGCACCGTCGCGATCACCGCATCGTACAGCGGCGTAGTCATCGGCACATCGGCACTCGCGTTCTCACCAGGGCGATTGAAGGGTTCTTCCGGCAGCTCCCACATCTCTTCGACCGTGTCAATCAGCCGCCCGCGATATTCCACGCGCACGAATTCCTTCTTGACCCAGCAGCGCAGGAACCCGCCGCCCGGCGTATCCCACTGCACCGCCAGCCAGAAGTCTTCAACAGCTTCATAGTCCGGCGTCGGGTCCGGCGTGGCGTTGCCGGTTTCAGGGACCAACGGGATACCCGTGCGTCCAATGACCGTCAGCGTTGTGCCGCCGGGGATCAAACCAATCGACCGCATATCTGCGCTGGGCAGTTCACGGCAGTGCAGATTCACGTCCGGGCTTAGCTCAACATACGCCAGCGGAGCAATGCGCGGCTGGATCGGCTGTGGCGTGTTCTGTGCAGCTTCGGTAGCCTGCGGTACAGCGACCAACTCGCCATCGACCGGCGCGGCTTCCGCCACGACTTCAGTTTCGACAACCTCAGGTGGCGCGGTATCAGCAGCCGGCGGGTCTTCATGTGTCGCATCAGCCGGGGCCGCATCTACTTCTGGGGCCGCTTCTGCATCATCCGCCCCAGGCAGCGCCTCGCCTGCATCTGCGGCGTCAGCAGCATCGGTTGCCGCTGCCATTTCGACATTCATCTGTGTCGGCAAACTGCCTACCACCACATGGACCGGCGAGCCTTGCACGCGTGCGTCATAAGGAGCCGCATCTGCGCCGCCGCCAAAAACCAACACCGTGTAGTACATGCCGCCCACATACGTCGCTTCGGGAACCACCAGGCTCACCGGGCTGTCCGCCAGATTCACGCTGGGGAACACCAGGTAGTCACCCGGTGCGAAATCTGTCACCAACGACTGCG
>CBEVZO010000289.1:0-5558 GCA_965554365.1 uncultured Anaerolineae bacterium | reverse complement strand
CAACCTGCTCCAGCAGGCCTTTAGGATTCATGCAGCTTTTAGTCTAAAGTCCAAACCAATGAGGGAGCATGGATCATCCTTTGTCAATTGTGAAGTCGGGAAGCAGCGTGGGAATTACGCAATGGATTGTCAAACACACACATGTCTATCGTCACCTGACGCGCCGCGTGCGCTGGCGTGCCGTGACGGTGTGCGGCGTGCTGCTGATTGCCGCCCTGCTAAGCGCCTGCGGGAGCAGTAATCACGCGAACCAAGCCACGCCCGATCCGACCACGTTTACCGAGTCTACGCAGACACCGCGCACAGGGTTGCAAACCGGTTTACCTGGGCGTGCAAGCGCGACGCCCGCTAAGTCTACCGCAACACCGTTTATCTTGCCCATTGCCCCATCTACGCCCGTCGCCACCCCGGCGTTGATCTTCCCCACCAGCCCGCCAGACACCTCGCCCACGCCCACGCTGGACTGCACACAGGTCTTCCCGATTGAGCGCATCGAAGCGATCAACTTCAACACGACGACCACCGCGCAGCTTGAAGCCGCGTTCGGACGTGCAGAGAGTGTCAGCGGACGTGCGCCGACGTATCGTTTTGTCGCGCGGGGCTGTGTGCTGGCGGTGTCCACTGGCGGCGAGATTGCTCAGGAAGCATTACTATCCGGCTACGGCACACTGGATTGGCTGCTGGATCGTTACGGTCCGCCCGCTGGGGTAGGCATTTCGCAGGGCAACCTGGTCTTCATGATTCCAGGCTATGCCGTGCTGCTCTTCCCCGACGCACGCGCTATCGCATTCTTCGAGGCGCTGCCCGGCGATCTGGCGCGCGACACGCCGGTGTATGAATTGCATTTCCGCGCGCCGTTCACCGTTGACCAGCAAACACGGCGGCTCAAACTGCTGATGGTCGAGGACTGGGTTCCGCCACTGCCCTGAGATCACACATCAACATTCGCCAGACCTCACAGATCGAGTACAATGTGTGCAGAACATCGTATCCCCACCAATGACCTGCGTTTGAAGGGGGATTCACACGTCGTGGAGGCAAACTCATGGACAATATGGGCGAAATCTTCAACTCGCTGGGGCCGAACTCCGGTGACATGGTATGGAATATATCGCTGTACGTGCTGTTTTTCTTAAACGTCATTCTGCTGCTGCTGATCCCGGACGGCGATTCGATGCACATGCTGCTGATCATCTTTATACTGATGAGTATTATTATCGACAAAGCCTTTGCATTCGGGTATCTCCTCGATGCACCAAACCCCATCGCATGTCACACCAAGCTATTTATAGGCACCTATCTCATCCGTGCCTATATGTTTGTCGGTCCCTGGATTGTGGCTGGGTCCACCAGCGAGGGTAAAGTGCGTGGGCTGGGGATCATCGTAGGAATAGGAGGTCTGGCGTACTCGATGGGGCGTTGGTTCCTGGAACAACGTGATGCAGGTGACGGAAGCATCACCTGCTTCATCACGGGGTTATGGGCGGCGCAGACGCTCCTGCCACTGCTGCCGTTGGCATATGTAGTGCTGCGTCGCAAACTGGCGCTATTCGTAGACGGGCATGTTCCAGTGACGGTAATGGGCGAGCTTGCCACGCACAAGGTCGAAGTAGAGCGGACGTAACTGCCTGACAACCGGCCCCATCGTGCCGGTTCCAACGGGACGGTGATCGACTTCGGTGATCGCAACGACTTGCACACCTGTGCCACAGAAGAACGCTTCATCGGCCACAAACACCTCGCTGCGGTCGATCTCGCGTTCCACCACCTCAAGCTGCATTTCCTCGCGCATGAGTTGGATGATCGAACGGCGCGTGATGCCTTCGAGAATGTTGCTGTAAATCGGCGGGGTGATCACCACCCCGTCGCGCACCATGAAGAAATTCTCGGCGCTGCCCTCGGAGATGTGACCGTCGCGGTTAAGTACAATCGCCTCGTCAAAGCCGGAGAGCATCGCGTCCGTTTTGATCAGCGCGGAGTTGGCATACGCGCCGGTAATCTTGCCACGCACCGGGATCATGTTGTCATCCATGCGCTGCCACGCAGAGAATGTCGCGCGCGACGCTTCCTCGTTGGGGATGTAGCTGCCAAACGGCTGTGCGAACATGGTAAAATCGGCGTCCAGGTCGTGTAGCCGCACACCGATGACTTCAGACGATTTGTAGACTAGCGGGCGGATGTAAATATCTTGCCCGCGATAGTTTTCCTTACGCAGCAGATCCAGCAAAATCTCTAGCAGTGTCTCCGGCGTATAAGGCAGTTCCATCAGCAGGAACTTAGTGGAGTTCAACAGCCGCTTGAAGTGCTCCAGCGGGCGGAAGATAAATAACTGTTTCTCATCCGCGTTCCAATACGCGCGCACACCGGCAAACGCGCCCGTACCGTAATTGAGCGCGTGCGTCATGACGCTGACTTTGGCTTTTTCGATGGGTACAATGCTGCCCTGGAAGTAAGCATAAGAGGGTCGGTTTGCCATCTAGTTCGGCTCCTTTAATTTTATACAAGATACGTCAAAATTATACAGTACCACCCCGCACCACAACCAAGCCAAGCAAGGCCATAGTGCGGTACTGCGCACTCAGTCTACAAACACTAACATATCTGTCGTAAGCTGTGCCAGATCGCCATACACCCCCCGCCGCTGCTCCGGCACAAGCTGCGCCAACTGGTACATCATCTCGCGCGTCATCTGGCGTAGTTCCTTGCGCGGTACACGAGGCCCCGCCGTGCGAAAACGGAATGGACGACCGACAGTCACTGTCACCGGGATGCGGCGCAGCAGTTTGAGCGCGCGCGGGAACTGATCTGTGCCCTCTAGCCCGATAGGCAGAATCAGCGCATTCCCTTTGGTGGCGACGTAGGTTGTGCCATCCTTCGCCTCGATCAGCGCGTCGTTGCGCGTGCCCTCCGGCGCGATGAGGACCGCATATTCCTGTCGCAGCAGTTCGAGCGTACTCGCCAGCGCCACGCGATCTGCTTCGCCGCGCCGCACCGGATACACACCCCACGCGTGGATCATCATGTTGATCAGCGGGTGGCCCAAATTCTCCGCTTTGGACATCGGCACGAGAAAGCGGTTGGTGATGATCCCCGCGACGACAAACGGGTCAATCGCCGCAATGTGATTCATGATCACAATCAGCGGGCCGGTGGCGGGGATGCGTTCACGCCCGGAAATGTTGGGCTTCACCAGCGCGCCAAAACCCAGCGGTCGCAGCAGACCATCCCGCAGCACGCGGCGACGCCAACTAAACCGGCGCTGATTCAGTACAATAGGGTGGATGTGACCGTCTAATATACTCATTGCTGTGTCCCATAGTTATTTCGGAAACGCGGTTTTGTAGGGGTGCTGCTCTGCCGCGCCCAATAGGTGTAAAGTTAAGCCTACTTTGCTTCGATTTGCCCCTCCCCAAACCCCTCCCCGCAAGCGGAGAGGGGCTTAACAGCAAACCTACACCCCATTTTCTCCGCCTGCGGGAAAAGGGAAACTGGAAAGATGAGGAGTAAACAACGCGTTACTATAACGGATTAGAGTCCTTAAATTGACGCATATTGGGTGCTGCCCTGCCGCGCCCAGGACGGGTGGCGATCAAAAATGGGTGCAGTGAAACAGCACCCCTGCGCCCATGTCGTCTTACCCTTTGGCTTCCTGCTTGAGCCGGTCCACCTCACGCAAGGAGAGTTCGCGCCACTGGCCCGGCTTGAGATGCCCGATTTCCAGAAACGCGATCTTCGCGCGGATAAGCTCCTTCACCGTGTGTCCCAGGATGCCTGCTACGCGGCGAATCTGGCGTTTGCGGCCCTCGCGCAGCACGACTTGCAGCCACGTATCGTTGCCCACCTCGCTCAACACGCGCACTTTTGCGGGCGCAGTGCGCTTCTCGTCCAGCATGACCCCGTTGCGCCACGCTTCCAGCGTTTTCGGCGCGGCACGCCCTTCGATCAGCACATGATACGTCTTGGTGTGTTCATAGCGCGGGTGCATCAGTCGATCCGCCAGATCGCCATCATTGGTCAGGATAATCAAGCCCGCGCTATCCGCGTCCAGGCGGCCCACCGTGAACAAATGTCCCTCATGCGGGATCAGTTCGCGCGCGAGCTGGCGCCGTTCCCGGTGTTGGCGTTTGTTGGTACACAGCACGTTGCGCGGCTTATTGAGCAGATAATACACAAACGTCGGCGGCTTGAGCGCCACGCCGTTCACCGTAATCGTGTCACGGCTGAGATCGGCTTTCTGGCCGATCGTAGCGGTCTTGCCGTTCACCTTCACGCGGCCCGCCTGGATCATGCGCTCGGCGGCGCGGCGGGATGCAATCCCCGCTTGCGAGATTAGTTTTTGCAGTCGTTCTTCCACAACAGTGTTTGCCTCATCTGGCTTCTATGCTGCTAAACGTAACAGCATTGTGTCGCGCGCGTCAAGCGGCACGTCGGGAATCTATGACTCAGTGGCATCAACCACTTCCGGCGCGGGCGGCGTACGCAGATCATCATTGTACCGCAGCGTGACCACCAACGCGCTGACCATCAATAGCAGCGCCCCGACAAACACCGCCTCATAGCCCAGCAACTCGACCAGCAGGCCCCCAGTCAACGGCGCGATCAAAAACCCCACCGCCGACACCGTATTGAACAGCCCGGAATAGATCGGACGCTGATCGGCGTTGGCGTATGAAATGACCCAGTTCAGGAAACTGATGCCCAACATCCCATTCACAACGCCGCCCGCCACAAACGCGAGATACAACGGGGCAGGGCCAATCCCCGCCGCGAATAGCGCCAGTGCCGCCTGCACCACGCCGAAAAACATCGCCGTGCGGATAAATTCCAGGGTGCGCCGGTCGCCGAGCCGCGAATAGACCAGCGCGCCGCACACACTGCCGATGGTCTGCATCAGCAGCAGATTGCCCACCGCGACATCGTTGGACATGCGCAACTGCTCCGTCGCGAACCCGATGTAAAACGGTGCCGCCATCGTGAACAACGTGACCGGCACACGCGCCAGGATCATCGCGCGAAACGGGCGATCCGTGCGCAACACATACCCCAACTGCGGCATGTACTCCCTCAGCGACGGGATCGTGGCTTGTGCTTTGCCGCCGGGCAGTTCGCGAATCAGCATCGTGGCGGGGATCGTGATCACAAACAGCACGCCCGCCAGCGCGAACACCAACGCGTAGTTGTTGGGAAACTCCAGTCCGAGATCGCCGAGGATCACACCGACCAGTGGCGCAAGACCGAGCATCAACACGCCAACTAGCGCCTGCCCGTATCCAAACAACTTGGCGCGGCGCGCATTATCCAGGCTGCTCCCCATGAGGTCCATCCAGGGCACGCCGACCAGCCCATCACCGGGCGCCGCCAGTCCATAAAACACCATAAAGATCAGCAGCAACAACGCTTTGTGTTCCGCCCCGGTGAGGACAATGACCCCCGCGAACAACAGCACGAGAAACCGCACTGGAATGTTCGGGCCGACGAACCACCACTTTTTGCGCTCCACACGCACCAGCCACCGCGCGATGAACAACTGCGGCATCAGCCAACCCACTTCAAACATC
>CBEVZO010000288.1:0-5565 GCA_965554365.1 uncultured Anaerolineae bacterium | reverse complement strand
GCGCTGCACGAACGCGCAGA
This sequence comes from uncultured Anaerolineae bacterium, assembly GCA_965554365.1. Classification (GTDB taxonomy): domain Bacteria; phylum Chloroflexota; class Anaerolineae; order Aggregatilineales; family Aggregatilineaceae; genus CAYRNY01. Next base: position 5,545 of record CBEVZO010000288.1, on the reverse strand, counting down.
GCCTACTGCGTTGAAGGCGGTCACTATCGCGGCGGAGCGCGCGTTTAAGATGGCTGGCTGCGCACCGCAAGATGTGGATGTCGCCGAACTGCACGACGCATTCACGATTCTCGAAATCGCGGAAAGCGAACACGCTGGGTTCTTTGAGAAGGGCGCAGGCGCAAAGGCGTTGGCAGCCGGTGAAACGCGCATTGGCGGCTCACTGCCGATCAATCCCTCCGGCGGGCTGAAGGCGCGCGGGCATCCTGTCGGCGCGACGGGCGTGGCACAAGCAGTCGAGTTGGTCTGGCAGTTACGCGGCGAAGCGGACGAACGCCAGGTTAAGGGCGCGCAGACTGGTTTCGCGCTGAACTTTGGCGGATTTGGGAACAATGTGGTGGCGACGGTGCTGAGGAGGGACTCATGATCACGGCCTATAAGTGTACACAGTGCGGGCATGTGATGTACCCGTATCACTATCGCTGTATCAACTGCGGTGGGCGGGAGTTTGACGAGTTTGCGCCCTCCGGCAAAGCGAAACTGCTGACCTTTACGATCATCGAGCAGTTGCCCTGGGGCTTTGACGAGCGCGGGCGCGTGCTGGGCGTGATCGAGTTCACAAACAAGGTCCGTGCGATGGCGTTGATCGACATCGACGCGGATCGCGAGGAGATCAAGCTGGGCGCGAAACTTAGCGTGCATTGGGAACCCGTGCGCGACGTGTATGGGGAGCAGGTGTATGGACTTGTCTGCCGACCGGCTTAGCGCGTTTTTCGATACGCCGCTGTCTGTGATCAACGTGGGCTTAACGTCTTTTGCGGACAGCCTGCGCGATCAGCAGATCGCTGTGACGGATGTGGACTGGAGTCCGCCGCCGCCCGGTGTGCCGCGTCTGACACATACGCAAGCAGGCGTGGCGATGGATGACGCGAATGAGGAAGTGATCCGGCGCATGATGGCGGGGCGTCCGGCAATTGTTGGTTTGGGGATCGCGCGCGACGTGATCCCCGGCATGACCGGCAACATGATCCTGCACGCCGGGCCGCCGATCTCCTGGGCACGCATGTGCGGCCCCACACGCGGCGCGGTAATGGGTGCGCTGGTGTATGAGGGACTGGTCGAGACACCAGAACAAGCAGCGCAGATGGCGGCCAGTGATGAGATCGTGTTTGCTCCGTGCCACCACCATCACGCAGTGGGTCCGATGGCGGGCGTGGTATCGCCGTCGATGCCGGTCTGGATCATCGAAAATCTGGAATTCGGCAACCACGCCTACTGCACGCTCAACGAAGGGTTGGGCAAAGTGCTGCGTTATGGGGCCTACGGCGACGAAGTCTACACGCGGCTGCACTGGATGGCCGAGGTACTGTATCCTGTGTTGGCGCAGGCGGTCGCGTTGTCCGGCCCTATCGATCTGCGCGGCATGATCGCGCAGGCGCTGCACATGGGCGACGAGTGTCATAACCGCAACCGGGCGGGAACCTCGCTGCTGCTGCGTGCCCTCGCGCCGAGCATGGTGCGGACGGGCGCTGATCCCGAACACATTGCGCAGGTGATCGAGTTCATCGACGGCAATGATCACTTTTTCCTGAACCTGTCGATGCCCGCCGCCAAAGCAATGCTCGAACCAGCAGAGGGGGTGCCCGGCTCCACGATCATCACGGTCATGGCACGCAACGGCACGGATTTCGGTATCCGGCTGGCGGGAGCGCCTGATCAGTGGTTTGTCGTGCCTGCGGGCATGGTGGAGGGATTGTATCTGCCCGGCTTCGCGGCGGAGGATGCAAATCCCGACATCGGCGACAGCACGATCACCGAAACCGCTGGTTTTTGTGGCTTCGCGATGGCGGCTTCACCTGCGATTGCCAGCTTCATCGGAGGCACGGCGCAGGACGCGATCAATACGACGCGTGAGATGTACGAAATCTGCTTCGCGGAACACGATCACTTTACGATTCCCGCCCTGGAATTCCGGGGCGCGCCAGCCGGCATGGATGTGCGTTTAATCATGGAAACCGGGATTTTGCCCAAGCTGAATACGGGCATCGCGCACAAGACGCCGGGCATCGGCATGGTGGGTGCGGGTGTGTTACGCGCACCATCTGAGTGTTTCGCGGCGGCGTTTGAGGCTGTTAAAACGTGGTAGAACGTAGAACAGAATGGGACGCAGATAAACGCAGATCAGTGCGGATTTAAAAACAGAGGATAGGAGTTCTTGGTGCTTGAAACCAAGCATACAGACTTAACCAAGAAAATCATCGGGGCGTTTTACGACGTTTATAACGGCCTGGGCTACGGCTTTCTTGAAAAGGTGTATGAGAACGCGCTGGCGCTTGAACTGCGCAAGTTGGGGCTGAGTGTTCAACAGCAAAAGCCGATCACCGTGTTTTACGCGGGGGAACCCGTAGGTGAGTATTTCGCGGACGTTGTTGTGAATGACGTTGTGCTTGTGGAACTCAAAGCCGCGCAACGATTGGCTGGGGAACACGAAGCACAGTTGTTGAACTACCTCAAAGCCACAACGATGGAAGTTGGTCTCTTGTTGAACTTTGGACCCAAACCGGAGATTAAACGCAAAGCATACGCCAATTCTCGCAAAGGCACGCTGGCGTGGATTTCAGACTCCAGCGTAGATGAACGCCAATAAAGAAAGAATCTGCGTTTATCCGCGTTCATCTGCGTCCCATTTTTTATTTTAAGATTTTACAACTAAGGACTAACCGAACATGAAGATTGTTGATCTTTCCATTCCTCTTGGCATCGGGACACCACCCTGGCCCACATATGAGCCGCTGCAAGTGAAGTATTTCAAGCGCCTGGCTCCCAACGGCGCAAACGGTCAGATCGTCACGCACTCGAATCATCTGGGCACGCATCTCGACGGGGAGATTCACTTTCACACGCCCGGCAAAGACATCGCCAGTCTGGACTTCAACTTCCTCGCTGGCCCCGGCGTGATTGTCGATCTCTCGGACGAGGCGGGCGATTACGACATCTACACATCGCAGATGATCGAGGATCGCGTTGAGGTCAAAGAGGGCGATATCCTGATCATTCACACCGGCTATCACCGCTACGGGTGGGACCAGCCGACCGCCGACGAAATCCGCTACATGGTCAAGCATCCTGGCCCGGACCGCGAGTTTGGCGAATGGTGCATAGAGAAGAAGCTCAAGTGGCTGGCGGTGGACTGCGGCAGCGCCGATCACCCGATGAACACCATCATCCGTACCTGGATGCCGCGTCAGGCCAAAGAAGCCGAAGCACACTTCCAGGCCAAGTACGGCAAAGGGCTGACGGATGTCTTCACGGATGACAAATACCAGCTCATGCACATCGAGTTGTTCCCGCATGGCATCATCCACGCGGAATGTGTGGGCGGCGACATCGATCTGCTGCTCAACGAGCGCGTGGAGATCGGCTGCTTCCCCTGGCGTTTTGTCGATGGTGAAGCCAGCATCGCGCGCATCGTCGCGTTTGTGGACGATGACCGCTATGAAGCGCTCATGGAACGCAAAAAGGCGTTTGAGCACACGAAGTTTGGAGATTGCGTATGCCAGCGACCACAGAAGTAAACATGGCTCCCTCGACTCTGGCAATGCCCAGTCCGGGGCTGCCCCCGTTCGACTATATCCGCGCCAGCGACCGTGACGAGGTAACGCAGTTGCTCCTCAAACATGGCGCGGATGTGCGCTTGTTGATGGGTGGCACAGATATTTTCGTGCAGATGCGGGACGGCATGTTAGCCCCGTCGATCATCGTGGACGTGAAACAGCTTCCCGGCATGACGGATATCAGTTTCGATCCCGATACCGGCTTGCAGGTCGGCGCGGCAGTCGGCATGAACGCAATGGCCGCGCATCCGGCGGTGACAGAACACTATCCGCTGTTGGTGCAGGCGGTGGAAAGCGTCGCGTCATACCAACTGCGCACGCGCGCCACGATGGGTGGCAACCTGTGCAACGGATCACCTGCTGCGGATACGGCCCCGGCTGCGCTCATACTCGATGCGCAGTGTGTGGTGTGGGGGTCGGACGGCGAACGGACGATTCCGGCGAACGATTTCTTCCTGGGTGTGCGCAAAACCGCGCTGCAACCCGGCGAATTCCTGACGCGGATCGACATCCCGCTACCGCCTGCTGGTTGGGCGGGACGGTATCTCAAGTTGGGCCGCAACGCAGGCGGCGATCTGGCAATTGTCGGCGTGGCGGTGATGGGTTATCCCGATGCAACTACCGCGTCCGGCTATCGTTTCAAGCTCGCGCTGGCATCTGTCGCGCCGACGCCGATCCGTGTGCCGGATGCCGAGGCGATCCTGGCTGAGCAGCCTATCACGCCTGATACACTGGCGCAGGCTGCCACTGCCGCCGAAGATGCGGCGAAGCCGATTGACGATCTACGCGGTTCCGCACGCTATCGTAACGCGATGTCGCGCAACCTGACACGCCGCGCGCTGGACGATGTGTGGACGCAGTTACAGGAGGCGCACTAATGGCACACCATCACATCACCTTCACGATCAATGGCGCGCCAGAGCAAGCGCTCGTCACGTCGCATATCACGCTGCTGGCCTTTCTGCGCGAGCAGTTAGGGTTGACCGGCACGAAAAACGGCTGCTCAACCGGCGAATGCGGCGCGTGTACGGTGTTGGTGAATGACGAACCGGTCAACACCTGCATCATGCTCGCGGTTGAGATTGACGGCGCAGACGTGATTACCATCGAAGGTTTGACGCAGGACGGACAGTTGGAGCCGTTGCAACAAGCGTTCATCGACCACACGGGCACACAGTGCGGTTTCTGCACGCCGGGCATTCTGATCTCGGCGCGCGCGTTGTTGAACCGCAATCCTGATCCCACCGCAAACGACATCAAAGACGCGCTGCGCGGCAATTTGTGTCGCTGCACAGGTTATGTGCGCATCATCAACGCGGTGTTGGACGCAGCTAAGGCAGGAGACTAATATGCAGACCACCAACCCCACCGCCCCCGTTGGCACCAGCGTCAAACGCATCGACGCACTCGAAAAAGTGACCGGCGAGGCGCTCTTTGCTGACGATTTGCAATTCGGACCCGGCCTGCTATACGGGCGCATCGTGCGCAGCCCGCACCCCCACGCGCTGATCAAGCGCATCGACACCAGCAAGGCGTTGGCGCTGCCCGGCGTGAAAGCGGTCGTGACGGGCGCAGACACACCCAACCAGATCGGGCTGTACCTCAAAGATCGTCACATCTTCTGCCGGGAGCGCACGCGCTATGTGGGCGACCCGGTGGCGGGTGTAGTTGCCGCCAGCGAGGAGATCGCGGAAGCGGCGTGCAAGCTGGTCGAGGTCGAATACGAGGTGCTGGAACCTGTACTCGATCCGCAGCGCGGCATGGAACCCGACGCCCCGTTGATCCATCCAGACTTGGGCGAGTATGAAGTGCCGAACTTCATCTTTCCCAAAGCGGGAACCAACATCTCGAATCACTTCAAAATCCGCATGGGTGATCCTGACGCTGTTTGGGGGCAGTGTGACGCAATTGTGGAACGCGAGTTCAAAGTGCCGCATGTGCAGCATGTGCCG
>CBEVZO010000287.1:0-5570 GCA_965554365.1 uncultured Anaerolineae bacterium | reverse complement strand
CTTGCTGACGATCCCATCGACATCGACAGTGAGCCGCGCCAAAAAGTTGAGTGGGCGCAGGGTGTCATGCAGCGTCTCGATGAGGCCGTGCCGGATATGCCCACGCGCTGCCGCATTATGAACCATTGCGCGCACCGTTTCCCGCAAGCACACATCGACCGCGCGCACGCCAAGTTTCAGGAACTCGGCAACATCGACGATCTGCTGGACTTTATGCAACACGACACGGGTTTTCATGGCGGGTCGATCTATTCGCTGCCGGTGCGTGAAGGGCAACGTGTGATTGTCACCAAGCGCCCCGCGAATCCGCCCGCGTATGAGGCCGCTACCGATCCGCGCGAAAAGCGTGCTGCCGCGTGTTTCTGCACGATGCTCCGCAGCGCACACCTGGACGAGGAGCCGCTTTCCGAGACATGGTGTCATTGCAGTGCGGGGTGGTATACGCGGTTGTGGAGTGGGATTCTGGGGCAGGATGTGCGCGTGGATGTGCTGCAAACGGTGCTGCATAGCGGAGAGGCGTGTCAGTTCGCGGTGCATATCCCGGATGGTGTATCTCTGAGCGCGGACTGAGCAGACGGGCTGCGTGTGTGGACGGCGCTCCTACGCTCCGCCACGACTGCTGCGGACCGCCTGGATCGGTGGGGCGGCGCGGCGAACCAAACTCCCAGCGGTCCGGAACAGATGTCAGTTATGGTTGTCGGGTGGCACTGTGCCCGCTGCTGCACCGGCCCAATCCGCCGCCCAATTATCGCCCGCATTCGCCGTAAGCTGTGTGAGAGATCAGGTGAGGCCGGTCCAGGGAGATCGCTCCCCAGACGGTTATACGCGGTCAGTCCTTGATCGATTCGCTGGTCACGTTGCCGAGCAGCCCCGACATCAGGCCCGCGACATAACGCACGGCGCTCACTGCGCGTCCGTAGCGCATGCGTGTCGGTCCCAGCACCGCCATTGCGCCGCGCGCCTCTGGTGTGCCGTAGCGCCCTAACACCATGCTGAGATGGCTCAGGTTTTCCCAGCGCCCTTCGCCCGCCACCACGATCCGCAAATCCGGCTGGTCGGGGGCCAACATCTCGCGTAGGATGTCGTCCAACAGCGCTTCTTCTTCAAGCACCTGCACAATTTGCTGCGCTTCGTCTTCCGACAGTGATGTGAGACTCTCGCTCAGACCGTAACGCACAGCGGCGCGCGCGGCCTGCTGATTGACCTGACTCATCGCGTCCGCCACCAGATCGCCGATCTCGCGGGTGAGCGCGTCGAGCTGGGTGTGCGTTTTGCTCCGAACCTGCTCGGCAGTATGCCCGCTGCAATTATCGTTGATGATCTGCGCGGTGCGGCTCAGCACATCTTGCGGCACGGTTTCGGTGAGCGTCAACACCTGTTGGTGGACGCTGCCGCCCTGCAATACCACGACCATCAGCACCAGCCGTCCCTGTGTGTTGATCAATTCCAGGTGTTTGAACTGGTTCTCGACGGCGCGCGGCGGCGTGACTAACGCGGCGGACTGCGCCACGCGCGAGAGCGTCATCGCGGCGATGCGCGGCCACTCATTCACGTTGGACGCGGCGTGATCAAACTCCTGGGTGATGTGGGCTTGTTCTTGCTTGGTCAGCCCTGCCGCTTTCAATAGGCGCTGCACGAAGTAGCGGTAGCCCTGTTTGGTCGGGACACGACCTGCGGAGGTATGCGGCGCGTAGATCAGCCCGTGCTGTTCCAGCGCGACCATATCGTTACGCACGGTGGCGCTGCTCACGCCCAGGTCGAAGCGTTCGACGAGCGTTTTGGACCCCACTGGCTGCACGGTGCGGATGTATTCACGCACGATTAGCGATAACACAACCTCCTGCCGTTCACTGAGATCGGGCAAGGGGGCGTTATCGAAGGGCGGCAAGGGGATACGGTTCGATGGGGGTGCGGACGACATTCCAATAAACCTCATGACATGTGCCGAAAGTGATGCGCTCAGAGCATAGCACGCGGGTCCGGGCGCGTCAATGCTATCCGTGCGCGTTGATTCATGTTATACAGGGAACAATGGATCGTGCGTGTCGCTACGACGCACCTTATGAGTAAGGATTAGGCCATGTTCACGTTACGTTTCTCAGCGGCGACTATACGGCGCGGATTGTTGCTGCTGATTATCCTTGTGTTGATCGTCTGTGTGGTATTGCTCGCCAACATCACCGCATCCAACCCCACGCACCGCCGCTATTCCAGTGCTGCCCCGGTGATGGGCAACGGCGCTAGCAACCAGGAAGTCGGCTGGTCTGCTGAGGTGATACTCGCCCAAGATTTGAGCTTGGCGAACAACAACGATTCGACGCAGCGCCAATGTATTTGTACACCAGGGTCAACGCCGCCCCTTAGCCAGTGTCGCACCTGTATCACCACGCTTCCGGACCTAATTACCGCCACATATCGCATCCCCGATTTTGTCTCATCCTCGTATCTCGCTGACTCGAAAAATGTAGCGCAACTGAGTCAAACACAAACGCGTGAATTTCAACAGATACAGGATTATGCGGCGGCGGCGCGCAAGCTCGATGTGCCGCTGTGGATATTCGTGCGCACCGATACCGACGTGGACGCAGCATATTACGATATGGTGGAGTCAACCGGCGGCGGCATTGTCAGGTATTTCACCGCGCCTGATTACCATGATCCGATGGATCGGGCGGCACGCGGTGGTTTGATTGTGAGTGTGCCGTTGTTGATCGGGCTAGGCTGGTGGGAGTTCCGCACGTGGCGTCCCAAACCAAAGCCGCCCGGCAACGTGCTGGTGCGCTCTGAAATCGCGGTGGATCAGGTGGATACATTCGCGAAAGATACCAAAGATCGCATCCAGTCAAAACTGGATCGCTATGATCAGTAGGGGGACGCAGTCCTGTGCTACTACAACCCCCACTGCGCCGATTCGTACTACAATACAGGTCAATACAAACATGCACATCACACCACAAGGAGCAACAACTATGCACGATGAGAAGCGCTACAAGGCCGCACGCAGACGGATCAGGAAACTCAAAGAGTTCTACATGCACGTGATGGTCTACGTTGCGATCAACATCATGCTGGTGTTCATCGATCTGGTAGATGGCAGCGGTGGCCTCGAATGGTTCTATTTCCCGGCGCTTGGCTGGGGTGCGGCGGTGTTGATTCATGCGTTTGATGTTTTTATCCTCGATGGGTGGTTTGGCACGCAGTGGGAAGACCGCAAAATGCAGGAACTCATGGGCGAGAAGGCCAAGCGCAAGCGCAAACGCGAGGGGCAACTGAGCGACTACGACGGTTACGCCGAGGAGGATGACTCAGTAGACGACGATGTGATGCCTCTCGATGACCTGGTCGCGCGTACTGCCGAAGACGCTGAGGAACGCGCGCGGCAGAGTCGCCAATGACGCCTCCACAAGCAGCATCCCGTTTGTTACTTGATGTGCGCGATCTCACGCTGGAACGCAGCGGGCAGACGGTGCTGCGTGAGGTGAGTTTCAGCGTCCTGCGCGGCGACATTCTGATGCTGATCGGTCCCAGCGGCGGCGGCAAGAGTTCGCTGCTGCGCTGCCTGAATCGCCTGGAAGAACCTGCACCGGGAACTATTTTCCTTGACGGTGTAGACAGCACCACGCTGGATGTGTTGGCGCTGCGGCGGCGGGTCGGGATGGTGTTCCAGCAAGCCGCCATGTTTCCCGGCACGGTAGCGGACAATGTGCGCTGCGGCCCCGCGCTCGCCGGAGAGACGATCAGCGATCACCGCGTGCGCGAACTGTTGGAGATGGTCACGCTTGATCCCGCATTGGCCGCGCAACCGGCCCAGGAACTCAGCGGGGGACAGGCGCAGCGGGTCGCGTTGGCGCGGGCGCTGGCGAACAAGCCGGATATGTTGCTGCTCGATGAACCGACCTCTGCGCTGGACCCCATCGCCACACATAAAATCGAGGACACATTGTGCGATCTGCGCGCCCGCCTGGGTCTGACGCTGATCTGGGTGTCGCACGCGGTGGAGCAGGCGCAGCGCGTCGGGGATCGGGCGCTGCTACTGGATACGGGACGCGTCGTCGCAGTGGACACTGTCGCCGCGTTGTTCGATCCCGTTACGGGACACCCAGGGGCACTCGCGTTTGCGCGCGGAGAGGAGACAGAATTATGAGCGAGATACGCGACCAGATCGACATCGTAATCACCGATCTGGGTGATCTGCACCGCATCGGGTTGGCGCTGGCGTTGGTCGCGCTGGCGATCCTGATCTCACGTTGGCAGCGCGCGGGCCTGGAGCAAGACCTCATCGTGGCGACGGTGCGCTCGTTCGTGCAGTTGATCGCGATTGGCTACGCGCTGGACCTGATTTTCGCGCAGGATCACCCATTGTGGACGACGCTGATGCTCATGTTCATGATCACGGTGGCGGGCTATACGGCGGGTCAGCGCGGCAAGGGCACGCCGCACGCGACGGCTATTGCGCTGATTGCGATTGCGGTGGGGTCGTTTGTCACGATCAGTGTACTCGTGATCGCGGGCGTGTTCGACTACGTGCCGCAGAACATCATCCCCATTGGCGGCATGGTGATCGGCAACGCGATGGCGGTCGCGGCGCAAGTGCTGCACCGGCTCCCGGTGGATTTGCACGAGAATCGCGCGCAGATCGAGTCGCTGTTGGCGCTCGGCGCGACGCGGCGTGACGCCTCGCAGATACAGTTCCGGCGTGCGCTGCGCACGGCGATGATTCCGCACATCGACACCGCCAAAACCGTCGGGCTGATCAAGCTGCCTGGTGCGATGACGGGCATGATCCTGGCGGGCGCGTCACCGTTGGAGGCGGTGCAATTGCAGATCATTGTGATGTATATGCTGCTGGGGGCGATGGCGTTCACGGGACTGTGTGCGGCGTGGCTGACGTATCGCGCGCTGTTCACGGCGGCGCATCAGTTGCGCACGATCCGCGTGGGGCAGGGGCGCTGAAAACCGCCGAGGAGTGAACCCCTCGGCTATGCAAAGACAAAGCACCCTCAAGGGCGCTGGCCTGTCCGTGTGTGAGGGCGCTTGAGCGTCCTTTGCTTGTGCGTCGCGGCGGGTTTTAATCCGCAGCGGTTTTGTTCCTTGCCCCACACCACCCTAACCTCGTACAATCTATACTGTAACTCCCTCCCGTATATTTTTTTGACTGGAAAGAGGTTTACGGATGCTTGATCCCACCCAACTCGACGGACTCGACGCCGCCTACCACGCCTGGCAGGAGACCACGCTCAAAAACACGCTCGACCGCCGCCCCGAACGGCGTACCGAGTTCAGCACAGTCAGCGGGCGACCGGTGCAGCGCGTCTATACCCCGCTAGACCTGCGCGACTCCGATTACTTGCGCGATCTCGGCTTGCCGGGCCAATATCCCTATACGCGCGGCATCCATGCTACCGGACACCGGGGCCGCCTGTGGACCATGCGCATGTTCGCCGGGTTCGGCACGGCGGAGGAAACCAACGCGCGCTACCACTACCTGCTTGGCGAGGGACAGACGGGTCTCTCGGTCGCCTTCGACCTGCCGACGCTGATGGGCTACGACACCGACGCGCCGGAAGCGC
>CBEVZO010000286.1:0-5576 GCA_965554365.1 uncultured Anaerolineae bacterium | reverse complement strand
TCTCGGAAGGACCGTAAACGGCCCTGTGTTTTGCGTGACTACGACGGCGTGACGCCAAAACGGTTGAGCAACTTATTCATCGCATTGTTGTATTCTTCGACAAGATTTTTCGAGTCTTCGTCAATCTCAATGGCACTGGTATTCACCAATCCCGTCAACTCAGGAAATGTTTTGACCGCTTTGTCCAGAGTGCCTGCGTCAAAACCATTGTGCCAGATGGGAATAACTTGCCGATTGTGCTGCAAAGCAAGTGCAATTTCTTTGCGTACCCACTCAGATTCTGCGAGCGTATCAGGACTGAGCAAACAAATCAAGTTTTCGCTCTCGATTACCTGATCTTCGATCCAGGCATGCCAATTATCGCCTACTCCGATATCTTGTATGTCCAAGAATGGATAAAAGTCGATAGCTTTGAGACGCGCAAACACTAGCAAAGCCAGCATACTGCTACTTTTGCGGCGATAGGAGATGAAAATCGAAGTGGGTGCTGGCTGGCTGAGCAGATCGAAGGCTTTGGGCGTGAGGATATAATAATCAATTTCGTTTCCCAATTTTCTGTCAAAATGAGTTCTCTCAAGAAAAGAGAAAGAGGCTAACAAGCTTATATCTGGAATAGCATACTTCCATTGCAAAGGAAGCAAAATCTCTAAACTTTTGCCTGTCTTCTCATCAAACCAAATCTTTCGGTGCTCTGTACGCACCTCAGCGGCCCAAAGGCCCTGTACTGCTCCAAAAGCAAGTAATCGCGCAAACGCATGTACACGTTGCACGGGATCATCGGGCACGGGGTCTTCGAGGGGGTTGTACATAGGTATGTCCTCACACGTTGGGTAGGGCAAGCTCTGCCCCTACGGAATCCGGGTCACCGCCGCAGAACCAAGGGCCGTTTCACGGTCCGACTCGTATATAGCCCGGTCCATGTGGGCCGGGCGATCCCTGATCACCACAACCGCCCCTACCGCTCCGGCTTGACCTTCCACACCGGGCGATCTTTCGTGATCGCGAAACGGTCGAAGTCGCGCACCACATACGCACGCGGGAAATACCGCTGCGCCTCCTCGATCACGTCGCGCTCGCGATACCGGCGCGACACATGCGTCAGCAGCAGCGAGCCGACATTCATCTCCGCCGCGAACCGTGCCGCGCGTCCGGCAGTGAAGTGCCCAAACGAGCGCGCCATATCGTCGTCCTCGTCCAGATACGTCGCCTCCATCACGAGGCAGTGCGCGTCCTGTGCCACCGCGCGCAGTTCATCGTTGATCTTGCCGAGATCGCCGGTCAGCACGAGCCGCGCCCCCGGCAAATCCTCGCCCAACACTTCGTCCGGCTGGATTGTGCGTCCGTCTTCTAGCGTGATCGCCTCACCGCGCACGAGTTTCGCACGTTCCGGCCCGGCGGGGACGCCCAACGCCTCTGCTTTTTCCACCAGAAACGGACGGCGTGGTTGCTCCTGAAACACGTAGCCGTAGCAGTCACGCCCGCGATGGATCACTGGAATCGCTGAGACGGTGAAATCTTTCGCCTCCATCAGCACGCCCGGCTTCACGTCACGCAGGTGCAGCGGCATAGGCGGCTTGGCTCCGCGCAGCACCACGCCAAAAATCAAGTCCTGAATGCGATCCAGCGCCCAACGTCCGCCCCACACGTCGAGAAACTCGCTGCTCTCCCAGCGCATGAGGGTGGATATCAGTCCCCCTAGCCCCAGGATATGATCGAGATGCCCGTGCGTGATCAGGATGCGGTTCAGGCGCTTGAAGCCGATGCCGCTTTTTAGAATCTGGCGCTGCGTGCCTTCGCCCACGTCGATCAGGAAGCGCTGATCCTTGACCAGCACCACCTGCGCGGATAAGCCCCGGTGTACGGAGGGCGCGCTCGCGGATGTGCCGAGAAAAACGATTTCAAACATAGCGTTGCCCATCTGGAATACGAGTTAAGCGATTAGCGGTTAGCAAAAACCCTAGACCTCGCATTCCCCTGTTTGAGAGAGGAAACGTACAGTCAACGCAGGTTTGGGCTAACAGCTTAGCGCTAATCGCTAACCGCTGCTTTTAGCCACATGCGCCAGCAGTGTACAGGGTTTGGAGAACCGTAGCAAGGGGAACCTGCTAGGCGCTGCCAATCGTCACTTGCTGCGCTTGCTCGTTGATTTCGATGGGACGGTCGATGAACGCGCGCACCACGTCTGCATTCGTGCGCAGATGGCGCGTGATCGCCGCTGTGCGGAAAATGCTCGTCCCCTCAGCCAGCACCAATGGCACAATCAACTGATCCGCCAGGCGTTGATCCACCGCCGCCTCGCTCTCGTGGAAGTGCAGCAGATCGGTCACGGCGCGCTCCGACACGGCTTCCGAGGGCATTCCCTTACGCCCGATAGTGCCAAAGCCGCCGCGCCCGTTTGCATATTCCGCCGTCAGGAAAATACCCGCCCCGGTGCTATTGCTGCGTGTGCGCAAAGGGCGAATATCCAGCGGGGCCTCGACATGCTCGGCCAGCAGATTCATGGCCCGGTTTGCCATGCGCTGCGGGATGTGTGACGGTAGATTGCAGCCCACCGCCGTCCCGAAGACGCGTTCAACTCGCCCGCGTGTGCGCAGGTCCAGCCCGCGCAACTGCGCCGCGCCGCGCACCTCCGCTGAGATCACGCCGCCGCCCTGTGGCAGCCAGCCGTAGCTGGTCATGTAGAGTTGCAGGTCTGCGTTCATACGCAGCAGCAGCGGCATATACACGTCGCGCAAATAATGTCCGGAGGGCGCGTTGGGCACATGCGTCCCGCCATGCACCACCACTGACGATGACCCTTCCGCCACCAGCAGCGGCAGCAGCACGGTCTGCATAACCAACGCCGCTGATCCCGCTGTGCGCACTGCCCACTCGTACACGCCCGCCTGCGGACTCTGGCGCGGATCGAACTCGACCATATCCGAGCCTTCGCTGACGCCGCGCGTATCCGCCGCGCAGATATCCGCCGCCGCCTGGATCGCGGTGACGTGCTGTGGACGCAGACCGCGCGGTCTGCGCCCCGCACGAATCTGCTCGATCCGCACCGGGACGCCGGTGATGCAACTCAGCGTGACGGCGGTACGGACGATCTGCCCGCCGCCTTCACCATGACTGCCATCGAGGATGATCATGGATGGGTAGCCCCTCGTGTGTGTCCTTCGCAGTCTCTACTATACACCGTTCTGGCGCTGCCATGAAATGCGCCCTTGATTAAAATCTCCCAAAATCTATAAAAAATGTGTAGAAATCTGTATGTGTCGCTACAATCTACGTGGTTCACTGCTCCTCGTATACTGATTACTCATTTGAAGGATGTACACGGATGCTAAAATTAAAACACCTATCGGGCGTGTTGTTGGTGACGCTGCTGGTGGCGGGCGGACTCGTGTCCGTCGCGGCACAGGATGACGCGGCTCTGGCGCACGTGGTGATCTACGTTGATGTGCCGGTCGTATTCGACGCGGTGGTCGAGAGCTTCCAGGCGGAAATGGATATACTGGACTACACCGAGGGCGAAACGGTAACGTACACAATGGCACGTGATGCGGACGCACTCGCAGCGGCGCTCGACGCGGGCGCGGACCTGCTGGTGTCGATCCCCGGCGGTGCAGTGTTCCACACAGAGGTTGATCTGGGTGACACGCCGGTAATCTTCGTCGCCTCGCGCGATCCGCTGGCGGAAGGATTAGTCGAATCACTCATCATGTCCGGCGTCAATACCACCACCGGCGTGCTACAGCCCGACTTCACTGGCACACGTCTCGCGCTGACGTTGGATCTGCTCCCCGACGCGGACACAATCTACGTGGCGTATGATCCCGCGCCGCACACCCCGGAGGCAGAACTCATCGCCGTCGCCAATGTGATCGAGGAACATGGCATCGATCTGGCACTGGCCGAGGTTGCGTTCGGTGATGCGGATGCGGTGGCAGCAGCAGTAGCCGCGATCCCTGCCGAGGCGGACGCGATTTTCATCATCACGCCCGCCCGTGCGCTGATCAGCGCGGAGTGGTCAACGGCGGCGCTGGACCTGGGTGTGCCGCTGGTCCTTGAATACACTGCGTCGTACCCCGTTTTCATGACCTACGGGCCAGATTTGGCAGGCATGGGCGCGCAATCTGCCCCGCTAGCTTACGCGGTGTTGGGGGGCGTAAATCCCGGTAATCTGCAAGTCGTGACCGCTGAACCCATGCTGACGTTTAATGTCACGGTTGCTGATGACATCGGGGTGGAGATTCCCGACGCGCTGCTAAACGAAGCAGCAGTGATTTATCACGCGGAACAGTTGGATGGCGGTGCGCCGGACGAGGAACCCGCAGCGGAACCCACCGCAGAACTCAGTGCGTGTCAGGCGACGTTGACGCATCCCGGCGGCTCCAACGCGATCTGCATGGATGTGGCATGTGATGTGCCGTTGGACAGCAGCTTCATCACGTACGCTGACCGCGTGCCGGTTGAATCTTGCGCCGACGAGGGGCTGATCGGAATCTGCGAGACGGAAGCCTTCACCATGTTCCATTACGACGGCGAAGTGTCGGCGGTGGCGCGTGGTTGTGGGATGCTGCAAGGTGAATGGGCTGAGGTCGCGGGTGACGGCGCGGGCGATGGCGAACCCGTTGAAGAACCAACTGAAGACGCAGCCGAGGAAATGTCCGCCGAGGAACCGGCTGCGGCAGAAGAGGCCGGAGAGGAACTCGGTGCGTCTCTCGTGACGTTGCAACACCCCGCCGGGACTAACGCGATCTGTGTGGACGTGGCGTGCGATGTGCCGCTCGACAGTGGCATGATCAAGTATCTCGACCGTGTGCCGGTTGAGTCGTGCGACGATGAAGGGTTGATCGGAATCTGCACGATGGAAGCGTTCACCATGTTCCACTACGACGGCGCGGTGTCTGCCGTGTCGCGCGGCTGTACGATGCTGCAAGGGGAATGGACCACGCCGTAAACCCGCGCGGGCCAGCTGTATCACGCTAGAATCAGCAGGGGCGGCTGTCATCACGACAGTCGCCCCTGTGAGTGTTTTCAGGTAACGGACGCTTGCCTACTTCCCGTTGCCGTTGCCCTGGCCTGGATTATTTGGACTGTCCGGGCGGTGTACCACCGTGACCGGGCGCGTTGCCACTGTTGCCGGGAGCGTCGTCGCCCTGACCACCGTTCCCGTCGCCCTGGCCGGGATTATCACCGCCCTGACCGGGCGCGTTGCCGCTGTTGCCGGGACCATCCTCGTCGTGACCGGGCGCGTTGCCGCTGTTACCAGGGGCGTCGTCATCATCGTCACCGCCGGGTCTGCCGTTGTTGACATGCCCAATGCCCTGTACTTTCACACCGAGTTCGCGCGCGATCTGGTTCGTATTCATCCCGCCGAGATACATCTCCAACACTTCATCAAAACTGACTTCCGCCGCTTCCGCGATCAACAGCAGCTTGGCGATATTGCCGATACCGTTGCCATCGCAGTGCAGTTCGGCGAGCACCTCAATCTCGACGTCGAATGCGTCCGCGAGATTGATCAGGACGGGATGATCCTCGCCGCATTCACCAGCATCATCATCATCATCATCGTCGTCGTCATCATC
>CBEVZO010000285.1:0-5622 GCA_965554365.1 uncultured Anaerolineae bacterium | reverse complement strand
TCAGCGACGCGCGGCCCGCGTTCGCCGTGCCGGAAAAGTTCCCCGCCGCTGATGATGTGATCGCCGCGTGGCCCCAGAACGTGATCGGCCAACTGACGTTGGATGCGCGGACGTGTGTGGTCTCGCTGAACCACGAACCGCGCTTTGAGGATGCGCTATTGCACGCGTTGGCGGATCGCGAATTCCGCTATCTGGGCGCGATTGGTAAGCCGCAGCGTGCCGCCGAACGTCAGGCACGTGCTGCCGCTGCGGGGTTCGATCTCGACCGCCTGCCGCCGATTTACACGCCCGTCGGACTCAACATTGGCGGCAAATCCGCGCCGGAGATCGCGCTGAGTATCATGGCGGAGATCGTGGCGGTGCGTAACGGGCAAGCGGAGTAGGTGTGGTGACCGCAGTTGGTGCGGGGTGTGGGATCAAAAAACGCGACGTGTGAATCACGCCGCGCGGGAGTCCTATGCGATGAGGGGGACGTTACTTAGCCAGAACGGCTTCGACCGCTTCTAGCAATTCGTGCGGTTTCGCGGGCTTCACCATAAATTCATCCGCCCGCAAGAATGCCGCCGATTCACGGAAGCGCGGGTAGGCGGTGAGGACGATAATGCGGATGTCGTTTAACGCCGGCATTTGCTGGATGCGCTGCACAACCGCTTCGCCGCCCAGCATCGGCATCAGCATATCCATTACGATCACGTCGGGCGTGTGGCTCATCAGGAATTTCAGCGCCTCGGCCCCGTTGGCGGCTTCACTGATCACGTATCCCTCGCGCTCTAACACCATGCGATAGAGTACGCGTAACTCTCTATCATCATCGACAACTAGAATTGTATGGCTCATTGTTTTGCACTACCCCTAACCACTAACACTTCCCCAAAGATTGTTTCGTGTACCAGTATTATACAAATTATAACATGGCAAAAGGCTTACCGAATTCAAAAACTTGCTAAAATTCCGTATAGCTGCGGTCTAGAATTCGTTTCAGTGTATGCCCGACACATGCGTGAGGTGGAACACATGCTGCTATGTCGCATAGTGGGAGCAGTCGATTTTCGCCTCAGGTTGCCGTGTTTACCTCACGCGGCGGAGAGGGGATTTAGGGGTGAGGTTAAGAGAAAACAAAACGCAAAACGGTTTAGTTAATGTGCAGGTATGGCAATACGCTCTTTTCAGGCAGGTACGAAGCGCACGTATGCCCGCCCCACAGTCCCCACACGCAAAACAGCCCACCGGTGCAGTGGGCTGTCGCATATTTGTGTGTAGCGGTTGGTCGCTGCCGTTTATGCCGGTTCGCTGACCGGGTCTTCCGGCAGGACTTCGGTGAAGGAGAGTTCGCCCGACTCGGCGTCGTAGTCCACCAGCACCGTGCTGCCCAATTTTACACTCCCAGAGAGGATCACGTCCGAGAGCTTGTCCTCGACCATGTTGGTCACGACGCGGCGCAGCGGACGTGCACCGAAGTCCGGGTCGTAGCCTTCTTCGGAGAGGTGCTGCCGCGCTTCCTCGGTCAGTTCCAGCATCATGCCGCGTTCGGCGAGCCGTTCGTTGACTTTCAGCACTTCGAGATCGACGATCTCCGTGATTTCTGCTCTGCTCAGCGAACGGAACACAATTGTCGCGTCTACGCGGTTGAGGAACTCTGGACGGAAGGCGCGGCGCAGACTTTCCATCACGGCTTTGCGCATTTCCGTGTAGTCCTCTTCATCGGCGCGTTCTTCGTCCACCGGAAAATCGAAGCCCAGGGTCGTGCCGCGCTTGATCATCTCCGCGCCAACGTTGCTGGTCATGATGATCACCGCGTTGCGGAAGTCCACACGGCGACCGCGCGCATCCGAGAGATGCCCCTCTTCCATGATTTGCAAGAGCATGTTGAAGGTTTCGGGGTGCGCTTTCTCGATCTCGTCGAACACCACAATGCTGTACGGGCGGCGACGCAACGCTTCGGTGAGTTGGCCCGCGTCTTCGTAGCCGATGTAGCCGGGAGGCGCGCCCGTCAGACGCGCGACAGTGTGGCGCTCCATGAATTCGCTCATGTCAAGCTGCACGAGCGCGTCTTCTGTGCCAAACATGAACTCAGCCAGCGCCTTCGTCAGCTCGGTTTTGCCGACACCCGTCGGGCCGAGGAAAATGAACGACCCAATCGGGCGGCGCGGGTCTTTCAACCCGGCGCGCGCGCGGCGGACCGCTTTGCTGATCGCTTCAATTGCTTCGTGCTGCCCGACAATACGCTTGTGTAGCTCGTCTTCCATTTGCAGCAGGCGCTCGGTTTCTTCCTCTTGCAGCGCCGTGACCGGAATGCCGGTCCACATGCCGACCACCTCGGCAACATCCTCACTCGTGAGGCGGGCGCGCTTGGTTTCCGGGTCCCACAACTTTTCGTAATCGCCGTATTGAGTCGCCAGTTCCGTGACTTCTTGTTCGAGCGCGCTGCGGTCGTCGGCGCTCATATCGTCAGTCGCGCCGTCGAGCTTCTCCTGTGCGTCGTCCAGCTTTTTCTTGAGCCGCTGCACGCGCGACGATTCGGGTGATTTGTACATCCGTACCCGGCTCGATCCTTCGTCGATCAGGTCGATGGCCTTGTCCGGCAGGAAGCGATCCGGCACGTAGCGTGCGGAAAGATGCGCGGCGGCCTCAATCGCTTCGGTCGTGATTTCCAGGTTATGATGCTGCTCGTACGGGTCGCGCACGCCGTGCAGAATTTCGACAGTTTCCTCAATAGAGGGTTCTTCGATCATCACTTTCTGGAACCGGCGTTCGAGCGCGGCGTCATTTTCGATGTGCTTGCGGTATTCGTCCAACGTGGTCGCGCCGACGCATTGCAGTTCGCCGCGTGCCAGCGCCGGTTTCAGGATGTTAGCCGCATCCACGCTGCTGCCCGCCGAGCCTGCGCCGACCAGCATGTGTACTTCGTCGATAAAGAGAATCGCATCGCTGGATTTCAGTTCTTCGATCACGCGCTTGAGCCGTTCTTCGAACTGCCCTCGATACATTGTGCCCGCCACTAGCGAGCCGACATCCAGTTGCAGCACGCGCTTACCCAGCAATGGAGCAGGGGCTTCGCGCTCGACAATGCGCTGGGCCAAGCCCTCGACGATGGCCGTCTTACCGACGCCCGGTTCGCCGATCAAGGCCGGGTTGTTCTTCTGGCGACGGCTGAGAATCTGAATGACGCGCTCGATCTCCATCTGACGCCCGATCACGGGGTCCAGCTTGCCTTCTTTGGCGAGTATCGTGAGATCGGTCGCGAGTTGATCCACCAACGGCGTCTTGCCCCCGGCGCGACTGGTGCGATCCGGGCGACCCTCGGAAGGCTGCTGGGATTGTAGGGGACTCTGCTGTAGGACGCGGCGCGTTTGGCTGCGGATTTCCTCTGGGCTGATGGTGAGTTCCTTAAACACCTCGTTCGCCACACCATCTGGATGCCGCACCAGACCAAGCAGCAAATGTTCCGTCCCAATGTAGTGATGCCCCATCCGGCGCGCTTCTTCAACCGCCAGTTCTAGCACCTTCTTGGTTTCGGGGGAAAGGTCCATGCTCTTGACCCCCGGCTGACGCTGGTGTTCGGTAAGCCGTTGGATGATTTGCTCAACGGTCTTGGCCTTCAGTCCCAGGTCGGTCAAGACGCGCCCAGCAACACCACCTTCCTCACGCATCAGGCCGAGCAGCAAATGCGCTGTCCCGATCTGTGCGTGCTGCATTTTTTCGGCTTCTTCCTGCGCCCAACTTAAGACACGTCTGGCGCGCTGTGTGAAGCGTTCCATTTTGTTCGGCATGTGCAGTCTCTCCTCGCTCTGTTCCTGGCGGTCCTGTTTCCTGACAACTCAAGAGCGGGTGCGGGTCAGATGCGCCTGTTATACCACCATCTCTGACCTTATTGTAAATGACTCCCCTATGGTTTCACCAATGATTTTCATCAAAAATGCATAAAAAAGGAAATTCAAACCAGATTCTAAGGCGCACATCGGTTAACGTTAATGCTACTTTAATCATTTACCTCATGTTTTAGCACATGGAGCGGGCGTGAGTGTTGCACAGGCGACACTTGGTTCAGGCGAGCGCGGCGTGCAACGCCTCGGTGTTGATCGGCCCTTCACGCAGCACACGCAGCGTCCCATCGTCGTTGAACGTGACCACTGTCGAAGGTATGCCGCCCGCACACGTCCCGCCTTCGAGATACAACGCTACGCGATCCTTGAAGTAGGCAATCGCTTCCATGATTGTGCAGGCGGAAGGTTTGCTCGAATGGTTGGCGCTCGTGACGGCCAATGCGCCGCCTGCCGCCGCCAGAATCTCGCGCGTCCGTCGGTGATCCGGTACACGCACGCCCACCGTCGGCAGCATGGTCAGATTGGAGGGCAGATCGTCACGCTTGGGTAGTGCGATGGTGAGTGGTCCCGGCCAGAACTTTTTCGCCAGCCGCCGCGCCGCGTCGGGAAATTCTGCTGCGACCTGCTGCACGGCGTCGATGTCCGCGAGTAGCACCGGCACAGCACGATCCGGCGCACGCTCTTTCGCTGCAAAGATGCATGCAATGGCGTTGGCGCTGATCCGCGCGCCGATGCCATACACCGTGTCGGTAGGCAGCACGATCAGGCTGCCCTGGTCCAGCACCTTGACGGTCATTTCCGCTGCTTCGGGATATAGTATCGAAAGAATGCGCGCCATCGGTATGTGTTTAGCTCCCTTGTTGGATACGCACCACGCGGTCGTGCCCCGCGTAATCCAGCAGCACGTCGATCTGCGCATCCGTCCAAATGTCCTGCGCCAGCGCCGCGACCTGCGTCCCCTGTCCCGCGCCAATCTCCAACAGGACCAGACTCCCCGCTGCCAGCACCGCAGGCGCTTGGTGCAACAGCCGCCGCACCAGGTCGAGGCCGTCGGGACCGCCGTCCAACGCGAGACGTGGCTCATGTGCTGTGACACGCAGCCCCGCGAGATCGTCTTGCGGGATGTAGGGCAGATTCGCTGCCAGCAGGTCGCACTCGCGCAACCCCAACAGCGGAGCCAGCAGATCGCCCTGCACAAACCGGATACGCGCCCCTAAATCATAGCGCGCTGCGTTCAGGCGGGCCACTTCTAATGCGGCTTGCGACACATCCACCGCAATTACAGTCGCAGCGGGGAGTCTCCGTGCCAGTGTGACGGCAATCGCGCCGCTGCCCGTGCCCACATCGACCACCCGGCGCACGGGACGACCCCGCGCCCAGTTCAGCGCCGTCTCGATCAGATGCTCCGTTTCGGGGCGGGGGATCAGCACGTCCGGCGTTACGATCAGATCGTCGGGCAGATCGTAAAAAGGCCGCGTGCCGATCAAATATGCGACGGGCGTGCCGCTGACGCGCTGCGCGATCAGATCACGGAAATGGTTGCGCTGCTCCGGCATGAGCGCGCGCTCCGGGTGCGCAAACAGGATCGTACGCTTCACACCGAGGACGTGTTCCAGCAACAGGAAGGCGTCCAGTGGCTCGGAGTCGGCACTGTCGGCGGCCTCGGCGAGTGTGGTGCGCGCCCAATGGAGCGCGTCGTGGATGGTGTGCATGATGGGGCGTCCGGTGGAGTATTTAAAACAACCTCACCCCCCGACCCCCTCTCCACGCGCGGAGAGGGGGAGAAAACCGCGCGCAT
>CBEVZO010000284.1:0-5628 GCA_965554365.1 uncultured Anaerolineae bacterium | reverse complement strand
CGGCATCAGGAAACCCTGCGCCACAACGCCGCCATCACCCTCATATTCCGCCAATCCCCGTGCGTAGCGGTCCACGATATACTGCACGCGCGCAGGGGCCAACCGTGCGTCAAACGCGGGCACATCAAATTCCGCGATCAACACTCGGTCACTGTGCGCCCGCAGCCACGCGAAGATCGCCGCGCGCTCCTCCGGCGGGACCGATTGCAGACTCCAGGTAGCTTGAATCAACGGCCAACGCGCATCCGCGTTCACCTGCGACATAAACTGCTGCACAGTAGCGTTAAGCTCAGTGAACGCCACATCACGCGCGCGCAGAGCATCAGTGGTGCGCGCCAACATTACCGTCGAGGGTTCAAGCAACGTCACATGCGACACGGCCTCAGTCAGCGCAGGCAGCAGCGCCATCCCATCACCCACGCCAATATCCAGCACCGCCAACGCGGGATACGCCGCATACACGGCCCGCAGCGCAGCGCTCACCGCCGCATACAGATGCACGTTGCCGCCGCCGCGAATGAATGCCGCGAATGCTTCCCCATCGACATATACGCCTGCTTTACCATGCTGTACCACACGGTCGAGATAAACCACCGCCTGTGCGAACACGAGATGCGCCGGGTCTTGCGCGGCAGCCAGCCGTGCCAGCCGCGCCGCTGCGTCGAACTCATCCGCATGAAACGCCACCAACGCCAGATAAAACGCGTCCAGGGAATCGGTAGGCGACACCTCCGCCACCGCATCATATCCGCCAGCCTGAACCCGCCGCCACAACTCATGTAACGCCTGTAACGTCATCGTATACCTGCTCCTTAACGAAAATCATTGTCAAAAAATCTCACGCCGTTCATTCGCAAGCTATACTCACAATCCAGCCTGCGACACAACTAAAAAACAGGAACCACACCGGGTTCCTGCTTCAATTGTCCTCCACAGTCAACATCAGCACAACGTTAGCACAGTGTCAACACGAGCGCATGACTACGACGCCCCCGGCGTGGTGTCCTCCGCGTGATGCGGCTGCCCCAGCACGATAACCTCCTGCAACTGTTCGAGCGCGCCCCGTTCGGGATCAAGCCCCGCCTGGAACAACTGGTGAATGCGATCCGAGAACGACACCGGCTGTAACCCATTGCGGCGGCTGTTGAGTTCAACAATAAATGGGTGGGCCGTCGGGACTGTATCCTCAGTGGCCGTGTGCAATTCTTCGTGCAGCTTTTCGCCCGGACGCATCCCCGTGAACTTAATCGAAATGTCGATATACGGACGCAAACCACGCAGCCGGATCATGCGCTCCGCCAAGTCCAGAATACGCACGACCTCGCCCATCTGCAACATGAACAAATCATCGCCTTTGGTCAGGCACGCCGCATGAATCACCAGATTCACCGCTTCGGGAATGGTCATGAAATAGCGTGTCATGCTGCGATGCGTCACCGTCACCGGACCGCCCGCTTCAATCTGCCGTGTAAACGTCGGGACCACGCTGCCCCGGCTGCCCAGCACATTGCCGAAGCGCACCGACGTAAACAGCGTCCGCGTTTCCTTCTGGTTCGCGATGGCGTGCATCAACAGTTCGCACACGCGCTTGCTCGCCCCCATCACACTGCTTGGATTCACGGCCTTGTCGGTCGAGATCAACACAAAACGCTCGGCTTTATAATCACGCGCCAACCCGGCCACCTGCTGTGTGCCGCCGATGTTCACGCGCACGGCTTCGTCCGGGTAGTGTTCCAGCATCGGCACATGTTTATATGCCGCTGAGTGGAACACCACTTGCGGCTTGTACTTCTCAAAGACCTGCTTCAACGTCGCCCGGTTGGTGATGTCGGCCAATACCGGCTGGAGTACGTCGCGCTTCTCAGTTGTTGATAACTCCATGACCAGATCGTGCAGGCCGCTTTCATTGTTGTCTACCAACACCAGTTTCACAGGCGCATAGTGCAAGATTTGGCGACACAGTTCCGAGCCAATCGACCCCGCTGCGCCCGTCACTAACACCACTTTATTGCTGATCGGCGTCACGTTCACGCCTTCTTGCCACCCCACCGTTTGCCGCCCCAACAGGTCTTCCGCCTGGATGTCGCGCAGCAGCGGCGCGATCTGTTTCCCGGTGAACAACGCAAACACATCGGGCACAATCTTGATCTGCGCCGCCGTCTGTTCACAGAGTTCTACTATCTCGCGGAAATGTGGGCCGGTGATGTTGTGGATCGACACCACAATCAGGTCGATCTGGTGCTGCTCGGCAAGACGCGGAATATCAGCACACAGGCCGATCACCTGGCAGCCCTCGATATACATCCCCTGCTTGGCGATGTCATCATCCACAAAACCGATCATACGGTACGCGCTGCCTTCGGGGGCACGATGCTTCATGCGCCATGCGGTTGTTTGTCCGGCATCCCCCGCCCCCACAACCAAAACCCGGATCGGGGAATCGGGAAACTCAAGATGCCAGATCGCCTGCCAACGCCACTGCAAGCCGCTGAACAAGCGCGAGCGATACCGCACGGCCACCGATCCCATCATCGCGATCAAATTGCCGATCAGCACCACGCTCAACGGCACAGGGCGGGGCGCAATACTGAGATCGAGCACCCATTGCACGCCCAATGAAGACAGAATCGCAAACACGATCACCTGCACCTCATGTCCACTGGTGCGTGACCAGATACGATTATAACCGCCGTATACATACAGCATCACTACATTCAAAGCCGCAGCCGCCAACAAAAATGGCGCGGCAGAATTTTGAATGGTCGATGCATTGGCTTCGATGCGTACAACGAAGGTCACGAGGTAGGCCGCCAGTGAGAACATAATATCAATACTGGCAAGCGGGGCAACGCGTTTAAATCCGCGCCGGTAGCGACGGACTACTTGTATCATCTTAGGCGAAAGCATGTTACCCCCACAGGGTCTTATCAGATCGTGTCACGTGCCGAATTGTACGAAAATATACACATAAACGTCAATTGTACTTCCGAACCGCCCACACGATATGTAGTAAAGCCTTGACGCTTGATTAACCCGCCGGAATTTCCCTTAGTTGCCACACGTCAAACCTCTGGCAACTCATCCCCCCATACAACACCTGATCGTGTATGTCATCTTACAGCAAAAGCGCAAAAAGTACGAATTGCCTGCGCGAGAAAGACGCGGCGTGTGCTTCGCACACCACGCAATCGCCCCGCCTCACGTATATTAAAACACTGGCCCAGCATCTAGCAACTTGATACCGGGCCAGGGACCTTACTGAATGAAAATAACTTCAATGCGTTGATCGCGATCCAAATCAACCTGAAATTCTAGAATCGGCTGGTCCAATCGATAATCGGCGACCGGCTCAGGGTCGGTGTCAATCGCGCGTGCATTGGCGGGCAACGTTACCTGCACATTAACACGTTCGGTGACTGTGCCGGGCTGCTTTTGCAGCACCAGTTCATACCGCCGGTACGGGCCAAACTGCTCCACCAACACGGGCGTGTCATACGTCAAAATGATACGCTCATTGGTGTTGTAGTCCACCTGCACACGCGCGACAAACGTCGTGTGCGTATCTCCATTAACGATGGTGGGTTCCAACCGCAGATTGCTCGTTTCGATCAGCGTGCTATTCACTGGCGTGAAGATCTGCACGATGCTGCTATAGTCCAGATCACCGTTGCCCGGATGCACCGCCGGGTCCAGGCTGGCAACGCGATCAGGATAATCATAGGCAATCGCCACCCGGCTGTGCAGGGTTCCATCCTCACGAATCTCGACATCATACGTCCACAGCCGTTGAACCGAGCGATTGGCCTTGTTGCCCATATTCGCCTCGGCTACCAGCAGATAATCGTTCTCTATCGCCGGTGTTTGGTGTCCAGACCAACCCAACACCTCCGCCGCCGCATTGAGCGCGGGATCGGTGAAATACACCATGATGTGCTTTTCTTGCAACGCCTGCAATGCCGCACCGCGCATCGCAACGCTTTGCTCCTGGTCAACACCTTGCCAATCTGCCATGATTTGCCGGTAGACTGTAGAAACAAAACGCTTATGCGCCAGATCACCTTCTGGCCCCACACGAATCTCGTAGGTCATCGCGCGGAAGCTGTCCACAGAGATATCAGCATCGTACGGCTCAACATACACCGCGTCCAGTTCCGCGATCAGATACTCAAAGCCGATCAGATCAACCGCGATCACCCCATCGACCGGGCTGGCAGGATTGCCGCCCGCGTCATAATACCAGGCCGCCATTTCAGCAGTTGCCGGAAAATCGACATACCAACTGCCGTCCCAGGCCGCATAGAGGGGCTGCCTATATTGAATCCACCAATGCGGTATAGTCACATTACTGACATACTCAGCGGGCGGCGGGTTCGGACTGGTCGCCGTCGTGGGGCTGTAGTCATAGCTGACCACCCGCCCATTACGGATCGTCAAATAGCCATACGTACTCAGATAGCCACCTGAAGGACGCAGTTCGTCGCTATTTTGCGCCAGCACCAAATACGTCTTAGGCTCGTTAAGCCCCAATATCTCGGTGAGCAGGGCGGGCGATGTTTGTAGCATCTGCGTAATATCACTCAGGTCCTGGTGATACTGTGTCAACCCGTTCACCGCGATCAACAAGTCTTCCGAGATTTCAGCTCTGTCCAACCCGTCGATGGTCTCTTTGGCGTCGTCCAGATGCCGTTGCGCGCTCACAAAACGCCCGCGCCCCAAACTCAACAACTCCACCAAGCGCTCGCCCGACGATAACTGCGCCCCCACTGTTTCCTCCTCCTCACCCTGCGTGAGGAAGAAAATCGTCGGCTCCATTCCCGCGAGAATATCCTGTGCCGCCAACGTCATTTCCTGGACCGCATCCAATGCTTCTAACGAAGCCTCTAGATCGGCGCTGGCAAACGTCAAGGGGCGCAAAAATACTGTTTGCTGTCGGGCACTCGTCAAGCTGGAACTCATATCATGCACCGCCACTTGCAAGCGTTCAAAATCTTGCAAGGTGAGTTCAGTGCCGGGTTTGTCGCCAATGCTGGTCCACACACGGCTTAACCCATCCCACGATGTGTCAAGCTGATCTTGCGAATTCATGGCAATAATCACGCCGATCAAAATGATCGCAGCGATCCCGCCTAGCACCAAGATCACAGCAATTTTCACATTGAGACGGTCCAACCGCGTCCGCACCCGGCGTAGCATACGCGAACGGCCACTTCGCCGCCGCCGTTTTTTGCGTCGCCTGGGAGGAGTACCTTGTCCATCAATCATTTCAGGGAAGGGCGGAGTTTCTGTATCTGACATGCAACCTGACCTAATGACTCTGCTAGCCGACTGAGAAATGTACTCCGTTCAACAGGCACAGCGGCACTGTTAATCGGAGCGCATGGCGTATACGAAATCAGTGACTCGACCGTGCCTGAGCCGTCGAATCGCTGTAGTAGTAATAATAGTAGTAGTTGTAGCCATAGCCATAACCACCACGATCACGCGGGTTCACGGCGTTCAGCACCACCCCAGCCAATTTGATATTCAACTGCTCAAACTGGTCTTTGACAATCGTTGCTGCACCTCGCCGGGTTCCTTTTGCTTCAAAGACCAACAGCACAGGCACGTCAATCGCCGAGGCCAGCACGG
>CBEVZO010000283.1:0-5633 GCA_965554365.1 uncultured Anaerolineae bacterium | reverse complement strand
TCTACTGCGCCCATTTGGGACCGCAGCCCGCCCTGGGCGCGGCAGAGCAGCGCCCCTACGCGCACACAACATTGATCCCCTCTCCGCGCGTGGAGAGGGGGCGCGTGACCGTATAGGTCACGTTGGGGGTGAGGTTTTCAAATGCCTACTGTGCCGCGTGCCACGCCCCCGAATCCGGTATGAACAACTGCTGATCGCTGACCTCGAAGCTGGCGATTAATTCCTGGGTCTCAACCGACACCAGCCAAGCGACGAAGTCCTGCGCGAGTTCTGCATTCACGCCCGCGTGCTTTTCGGGATTCACGGGGATGACGCCGTAGGGGTTGAACAGGATCGTGTCGCCTTCCACGAGGACTTCCAGCGTCAGCCCTTCCGCCTGGCGCGCGATGAAGGTCGCACGGTCACTCATGGTGTAGGCTTGCATTTCGTCAGCCATCGTGAGGACTGCGCCCATACCCTGCCCCGCCGACACATACCAATCGCCCGCCGGATCGAGTTCCGCCAACGCCCAGATGCCTTTTTCCTTCGTGTGTGTGCCGCTGTCGTCGCCGCGCGAGACAAAGGTCGCTTCCGCGTCAGCGAGGGTGGCGAATGCGGCAGCCGCGTCATCCAGGCCCTGAATGCCTGCCGGATCGTCTGCCGGGCCGAGAATCACGAAGTCATTATACATCACGTCATAGCGTGCGGTTCCGTCACCATCGGCGACAAACGCTTCCTCGCGGGCGCGTGCGTGCACCAACAGCACATCCGCGTCACCGTTTGCGCCGAGTTGGAGCGCCTGCCCCGTCCCGACCGCGACTACATCCACCTCAGCGTTGTACTTTTCTTCAAAATCGGGCAGGATATACGCTAGCAGACCCGAATCGTCAGTGCTGGTGGTGGTGGCGAGCGTCAACTGCTGCACTTCGTCTCCGGCATCGTCATCGCCGCCCAGCGCGACGACAGCGATCACGATGCCCAACACGACCACGAGTGCGACAATGGCAAGTAGTAGATAAGAGCGTTTCATGGACCATCCTCATAATATGCAGTAAATGATCGATTTGACGCCAAGAGTAACGCATTGTATCACTTGTTGCAATACAATTTCTCAGCATAGGGAGCCAACCGCATGACCGCGTCTTTGTATCAAGAAATTGCGGAGTCGATCCGGCAGGCGATCTTTTACGGCGAACTGCGTCCCGGCGACGAACTGCCGCCCGTGCGTGACATGGCGACACAGTGGCACTGCGCCCCTGGCACAGTCCAGCGCGCCTACCACGAACTCGCGCGGCAGGGGTTGATCACCAGCCGCCCCGGTCAGGGTACGCGTGTCGCAGAAACCGCTGAGCCGGAACAGTCGTCCGCGCTGCGGCGGGCCACGCTGATCAACGAAACGGAAGCATTTTTGCTGCGCGTCCTTGCCAATGGTTACACAGCGGATGACGTAGAGCGTGCGCTGCGGCAGGCGTTGGATCGCTGGCGTGCGCAGGTGCAGACGGTCGAGGCCGCGCCGGAAAGTGTGCTGCGTTTTGTGGGTAGTCACGATCCGTCACTGGCGCAGATCGCGGCGCAGTTCCCGGCCATCACGCCGGATCACACGCTGGATGTCACATTCGCGGGCAGCCTGGGCGGGCTGATCGCGTTAGCCGATGGCAGTGCCGATATCGCGGGCTGCCACCTGTGGGACGCGGACACGGATGCGTACAACGTCGCGTTTGTGCGGCGTGTGCTGCCGGGTCGCCGCGTCGCGCTGCTGACGCTGTTCCACCGCCGCCTGGGGCTGATCGTCGCGCCGGGGAATCCGCTGGGCATCACAGGATTGGCTGATCTGGCACGGGACGATATGCGGCTGATCAACCGCCAATCCGGGGCCGGGACGCGCGTCTGGCTCGATGCACAACTGCGGCGCGCGGACATCGACGCGGCGCAAATTCCCGGCTACGACACCAGCGTGATGACACATTCCGAGGTGGCGCGGGCGGTGGCAGAGGATCGCGCGAATGTGGGCGTGGGCATCGAAGCGGCAGCGCGATCTGAGGGACTGGATTTCCTGTTCCTGACGCGCGAACGGTACGATCTGGCGATTCCTGAAGTGGTCTGGGCACGGGAGCCGGTAGCGCAACTCGTGACGTGGCTCCGTAGCGCAGACGCGCGTGCGTTGTTGGGCGCGCAGCCGGGGTATGAGGTCGATCAGACGGGGACGGTGGTGTGGGTGGGGTGATCAGTGCGCAAACCTAACCTCACCCCCCGGCCCCCTCTCCCGCCAAGCCGGAGAGGGGGAGAAAACCTGCGATCGATTCCCCCTCGACGCGTGCGAGGGCGCTTGAGCGTCCTTCGATTTTATGTAGCGGCGGGGTTCACTCCGCAGCGATCTCCCGCATCTCACTCCCGAAACTGCGTGACGAGCCACGCGAACTCGGTGATCGTCGTTGTACCGCGCACCCGCACACGCGGCAGTTCTAACACTCGCTCGGAGAGATGCAGCGTCCCCTGCTGCGTCGTGACCGCCGCGACGACGCCCTCGACTTTCAGCACCGCGCGCACCACCGCATCGTAACGCCCACTCGGATAACAGAAAAAGCGCGGACGCACGCCGATCTCCGCCTGAATCGTTTCAATGGGGCCGCGAATTTGCCAGATCAAACAGTCGAGATCGCAGCCGTCGGTCAGATCGGGATGCGTGCGCGTGTGGCTCTGGATCGCGTGGCCCGCCGCCGCCATCTCGCGCGCCTGGTCCCACGTCAGATAGCCGGGGCGCTGCAAATCCACCCATTCCGTGACCACGAAAAACGTCCCAACCATGCCCGTTTCGCGCAGGATCGGAAACGCGTGGGTGTAGGCGTCCGCATAGCCATCATCGAACGTGAGCAGCACGGGCTGATCGGGCAGCGGATCGCCCCACGTCAGCGCGGCGTAGAGGTCATCGAGTGTGATCGCCGTATAGCCATGATCGCGTAGCCAGAGCATTTGCTCGGCGAACTGCTCCGGCGTCACGGAGAGGTCGAGGCGATACACGTCGGCGTCGGGCGGCGGCACGCTGACGTAGTGGTACATCAGCACGGGCACGCGGATACTGCGCGAAACACCATCCGGCGAAGCGTATGCTCCCGCGTGTGGCGCAGTGGGCGAGACTGTTTTTTGAGGGGAGGGCGTTGCCGTCAACACTACGGTGCGCGCCTTTCCTGGGAAAATCTCCACACCTGCGCCTACAAGCACAACGCCTATCAACGTCGCCAGCAACAGCGCGAGCGCCAGCATACCGATCATCCTGCGCGCTATTCGTCTCATGTCCCGCTGCGCCTCCTTGCGCCATACTATAGCGTGCGGCGGTCCGGCTCACAATGCGGATCGCCCGCGCGCAATTGTTGCCGATCCGTGCCCGCTGTGGCAGACTTCGGGCGTCTGGGGGACTCAGCGCCCCGTAGCTAACGTCAGGAAACGCCGCCGTGCCACCGATCCCCCTGCTTGCCGCCCATCCCACCATGACCGATTCCCGTGTTGACTGACGCCGTCGAAGCCCTCACCGCGTGGGTCGAACAGATCGTGCATACGCTGGGGCTGCCCGGCGTGGCGTTGATCGCGTTCCTCGAAAATCTGTTTCCGCCGACCCCCTCCGAATTCCTGTATCCGCTGGCGGGCAAACTCGCGGCGGACGGCGTGCTGACTCCGCTCGGCGTGATCGGGGCGGGCGTGCTTGGATCGCTGGCCGGATCGCTGTGCTATTACGCGCTGGGACGCTGGCTCGGCGCAGAACGCGCGCGATGCGCCGTCGTGCGCTACGGGCGCTACGGGCGCTTCAGACTGTGGCGCTTCACGGTGGAATTCGTCGCGGTGGAGGACTACGACCGCGCGGTGGAACTGTTCCAGCGCTGGGGCGGCATGATCGTGCTGGTCGCGCGCCTGATGCCACTGGTCCACAGCGTCGTGTCGATCCCCGCTGGCGTGGTGAAGATGCGCCTCGCACCATTTATCGTGTATACGACCATTGGCTCCGCGCTGTGGATCGCGCCGCTGACGTTGTTCGGCCTGTGGCTGGGCAACAACTGGGAAGACGTCCTGTATTGGATGAGCGTCTATGAATACGCCTGGTACGCCGTGATCGCGGCGTGGTTGATTTATCTCGTCGCCAAGAGGATGCGATCCGCCCGGCAGCGCCGCACCATCGACCACACGACCCATTAACCCGCACGCCGGAAACCGCCAACCCCCGGCCTCAGATGAGGATACGCCCATGCAACCCCGCAAACTCGCCGCCTGGTTAGTCCATCTCTACACCGCATCGGGGGGCGTCGTGGGGATGTTCGCCCTGTTCGCCGCCGCCGAGGGACGCATTCACGACGCGTTCTTGCTGCTGCTGCTCACGTCGCTGATCGACGCCACCGACGGGATTCTGGCGCGGCTGGTGCGCGTGTGCGACGTGCTGCCGAGTTTTGACGGCGCGATGGTCGATAACGTGATCGACGTGCTGACCTTCGTGTGGATTCCGCTGTTCATCATGTGGACCGAACACCTGCTGCCGCACACCGCCTGGATCGCCGTGCCCGTGCTGGCGGCGCTCTACGCCTACGGGCAGACCAACATGAAATCGGACGACTCATTTTTCATCGGCTTCCCCAGCTATTGGAACGTCGTCGCGCTGTACCTGTACTGGTTCCGCCCGGCAGACGGGATCGCGGTGCTGATGATCGTCGTGCCCGCCGTGCTGACGTTCATCCCCACACGCTACCTCTACGCGAGCAAAAACCGCATCTTGTGGAAAACGACGTGGTCGCTCGGCGCGCTGTGGATGATCATGGTAGTGGTCGGACTGTCGCAGGACAGCCCCAGTCGTGCGCTGCTATGGGCGAGCCTGTTCTACCCGGCGTACTACATGGGAGCGAGCTTCTACGTGGATTGGCGCGTGCGGCGCGGGACGCTGCGCATGGCGGGGTAGGCGGCGCGCCGTTTGAGCATTCGCACGAACTGGCATATACTACGTTGCAGGGTGGGCGATTCGTGAATCGCCCCTACAACATTCCACTGTGAGCAACTTGCATGGCGCGCATCTTCATTTCGTACAGCCGCACGGACCACGCCTTCGCCCGCCGCCTCGCTGCTGATCTGAGTACCCTCGGCGCGGACGTATGGATCGATGTCGCAGACATCCCTGCGGGGATGAAATGGAGTTCCGCGATCCACGACGGGCTGAGATCATGTGAAGCGATGCTTGTGATCGTCTCACCAGATTCAATGGCCTCGCAAAATGTTGAAGATGAGTGGCAGTATTTTAAGGATCAGGGCAAGCCGCTGATTCCCGTGTTGTTACGCCCCGCAGATATGCATTTTCAACTGCACCGCATGCAATATATCGACTTCCACGAGCAAGAGTACGCCTCCGCGTTGGCGCAGTTACACTCCGAACTGCGACGCAAGGGGATCGCGCTGGAACCGCTGACGACGACCGATTCCAGCGTGCAACTTCCGGTGCAGCAGCCCTTGCCCGTGCATGGGGCGGATGCGGTAGCGAGCTACCCGCGTTCGTATTTTGTGATCGGGGCAGCGGTGCTGGCAGTGGTTGCGCTGGCAATCATCCTGGCGTTGAGCGGGGTACTCGGTGGCGGGGATGATGAACCTCAAGCAACCGGGGAAACACAAGCGGCGGCGCTCGCCAC
>CBEVZO010000282.1:0-5638 GCA_965554365.1 uncultured Anaerolineae bacterium | reverse complement strand
TCAGGTGCATCGTTTGTCATTACGCGAACTTGTTCGCGCCCCCTCCCCGCAGGCGGAGAGGGGACTTTGCCGCGCGGGTTGCTCCCCCTCTCCATAGGTTGCATCGAGCGCCAGCGAGATCAACTGTCTCGGATGGAGAGGGGGCCAGGGGGGTGAGGCCGTTCTTCGCAACACAACAAACTACTGACAACTCGCTCGTGGACCCGACCCACCTGAATCACAACGCCCCGGCACAAATGGTTGCACCGGGGCGCGATGATCAGATTGAGATTGCGCGGGGGAGTTTACTCCACCGTGCCCTGCGGCAGCGGCGTGCCGTTCCACACCTCGTCGTAGTTCGGCCCCATGGTGCCGACTTCGACCCATAGATACTGGCACACCCAGACAATCTTATAGTATGCGCCAGAGTCATCCTTGCCGAGTACCCACGCGGTATTCTCCGCGCCGATGGTCACCAGCGGATTGGTCAGGTTACCGGGTTCGTAGTATGCCAGGGCATCCGCCACAAACGCGCCTACCACCGCGCCCGTCGGGATCGGGATCGTCACGTCGCAGCCGGGCAAGGGTTCGGCGCAGTTCCACGAAATCTGGTCCGCATCGACTAGTTCATATCCTTCGCCGAAGTCCTG
Organism: uncultured Anaerolineae bacterium; assembly: GCA_965554365.1. Taxonomy (GTDB): domain Bacteria; phylum Chloroflexota; class Anaerolineae; order Aggregatilineales; family Aggregatilineaceae; genus CAYRNY01. Next base: position 5,009 of record CBEVZO010000282.1, on the reverse strand, counting down.
CCGCACTTCCACGCGTAGGACCAAGGTGTCACCGGGCAGCGTGTCCGCCGGCACAGGCAGGACTGGATAACCCGCCACCGTGCCGTCATACGGCTCCAACGGCCCGATGGTAATCTCGGTGAACGTGCCGGTACGCTGGTTGGTCAGCGTCCAATAGTGCAGGTAAACATTTTGGTCGGCAGGAATACCATACGTGAACGTGACCAACACATATTCACCGGGTTCGCACTGGCCGTCCACACTGTGCAACGTGATATAGGGTACTTCGGTCTGCGCCGAAACCCCCACCAACGGAATGAGTGACGCGATCAGCAGCGCCACAACGGTTAACCAAAGCATCTTGCGTGACATAATCCACCTCCGTAGATTAACGATTAAGGGAACATAAAAAGCCATAGCCTCATCATAACCCTGTTTTTGTGCGGGCCGCAACTGCCTCAAAATCGACTGTTGCAGCGTGTGTTGCAGGTTATCGCGACGTGGACTACAGCACATCAATGCCGCGTGCCCGACACTATACACAGGCCTGCCACCACCTCACAAGCACGCTGTTTCAGGCAAGAAATCCGCGTGTGTGTGACTGTCGCGTGATCGAAAAACGGACGCGTAGCAAGCCCATACCGCCCCCCACGCACACGCGCGCTGTCTTAGGTAGTGGGATTGGTATACTATGCGTGGCGCGCACATCTCGTTCATAATGTCACACACAGTTTTTTTGCGGGAGTTTTGCAGCCCTTTGCGATATTTTTACAGACCGCGTCACGCCGCCAGAGCAGCAGGTGGTGCAACCTCCGCTTCGATTTCGGCGTACAATACATAGAAGTTGTTAGTTGAAAGTTGCCAGTTTTTAGTGCAATCTGTCGTTCTCGTACCAGGCGCTCGAATGCTCAATATGGAGCAACGAGGATAAACTAACCACTGAACGCTGATTGCTGCGTGTCATAAGTCGTGTGGTAATCGCGTAGGGGTAGTGGCTCTGCCCTACCCAGGGCGCTGCGGATGATAATCTATACGACTTGTATGCGGCGGAAGCAGAATAGCATACACACTCACAGGGAGGACACAATGGCTAAACGTAAACGACGCAGCAAGATGCTGCACGGGATGGGCGGCGGCCTGTTCATGATCGGATTGGGCGTGATGTTCCTGCTGAACATCCCGTTCTGGCCCTGGATTCTGGCGCTGATCGGGATCACGAGCGTGCCTAGCAGCATCGCGGAGGATGGGCTGTGGGCCGGGCTGCAAACGCTGGTCTGGATGGGCGGCCTGGCGATCATATTCGCCACCGGGCAATGGGCGCTCATCCTGATCCTGATCGGCCTGAGTACCATGCTTGGCGCGATGGTCCGCCCGGAGCTACTGAAGGGCAAAAACGACATGCACAAGACCGGGCCGCAGGTTAATGTCACGTTGGGCGATGCTGTGGACGACGAGGATATCCTCGCTGCCGAAGACCGATTGTATCGCGATCGCGCCGCACAGTAGGGGAGCGATTGTGATGACAAAAGCCCATCGTGCTGCGCCCAAGCAAAAGCGCAAACAGAAACGCGCCCAAACGACACCTCCGGCAAACGACAACCGCACCGCGAGCCGCCTCTCCGGGGCGCTGCTGCTGATCGGCGTGGGCGTGATCGCGGCGCTGGATATCGGCTGGTGGCCCTGGGTGCTGGTGCTGTTTATGCTCTCCATCGTGCCGCAGGCATTCGCGCGCGGAGGACTGGCGGGCGGCCTGTTCGGGTTGTACTGGGGGATCGGGCTGTTCGTGATCAGCGCGACAGACACCTTCTGGCCGGGCATCCTGTTCGTGGCGGGGCTGAGCCTGATCGTGCGGCGGTTGGTGCAACCTCGGCGGCGCTAACCCTGTGCTCAGCGCCCCACCAGGCCGTGTTGACATTTGTACCTGAAATCAAAGCCTCTGAGTAAAATACCAACACTACCGAGTTGACCGGAACGCGATATGCGTCAATAATGGATTCACGTAGTCTCAATGCAACCCTGCTCGTGATCATGAGGAAAGGACTTATTGAATGAAACGCACTACAAAGATTCTTTTGGGCATTCTGGTCGTGGTCGTGATCATCATCGTTGTCGCGGTGGTGGTGGTGAACCTTTTGCTAGACCAGGACAGCACCGAAATCGCGCAGATTAACGGCGATCTCGGCTTTATGACGGATCGTGAAGGCCACTGGGACTTGTTCCTGCGCAATCTAGACGGGGAACTACTCAATGTCACGGCGGAACATGACAAGCACGCCTACTTCTTCAACTTTACGTTCAGCGGCGAGGTGGTCAACTTCTTCGCCGCCACCGACGATTCCAGCACCCCGGCAGTGGTCAACGCCGATGGTTCCGGGTTGGAAATATTGAACTTCGCGACGGCGCTGATGGAAACCATACAAACCGGCAATGTGGAAATGGATCCGGCATGGTCGCCGGACGGCACGCAGATCGCCTGGACCAAAATCGTGCCGGGGTTGCCCTTCCCCAGCGTGAAGCTGTTCCTGGGCGCGGCGAATTTCAGCGGTGCGGAAGAACTGACTGGCGAAGGGTTCAACAATAATATGCTCGCGTGGTCGCCGGATGGACGCAGGATTGTGTTCGCGTCGGATCGCAGCGGCAGCAGCCATGTATACGTCATCCTCGCGGAAGGCGGAACCGCGCAAAAGCTCACCGATGATGGTTACGACATGCAGCCGGTGTGGTCGCTGGATGGCACACAGATCATGTTCATCTCCGAGCGCGACACAAACCTGAGTACCGGGCAGTTCGACTATTACGTGATGAATGCCGACGGCACCGAGCTGCACATGCTGGCGGAAGACGAAGTGTTCATGGGCGACCCAACGTATTCGCCCGATGGCACACAGATCGCGTATATGTCCAACGAAACCGGTTTCTGGCACATCTACGTGATGGACGCGGACGGCTCCAACGTGCAACAGGTCACCGAGGGCGAGACGAATAACGTGTTCCCCGCGTGGCGACCGACTCCGGTGGAAGACGCAGCGGAATAGCCTGTCACGGTTGACTGTCCCTGAACTGCGGTCCCCTTTCCGTGCGCGGAGAGGGGACTTTCATATACGCAGCACTTCACCACGCGATCAACTCCCCCTTTCTCCACCTGCGGGGAGGGGCTGGTTTATCGCTTACCCCCCGCAGCCCAGACCGACATCGAACACATCCACGCCGGTCAACAACATCTCATGCGTCGCCCCGTCCGCGCTCATGATCTTCAACTCGTGTACGCCGTCGCCCCCCTCACGATCCAGCCACAACGACGCGAACCGCCCATCGGCCAGCACACACGGCGAATTGTCGTTGCCGAACTGGTCCGTGATCAGCGTGGGGTCTGTCGCACCGGGCGCTAACCGCCAGAGGCGCTCACCGCCCCAATCTGCCTCAAACACGATGCTGCCATCCGGCGCGAAATCCGGGTGATGCAGTTGGATACCCTCTCCCGCCCCGGCAGGCGCATCCTCTGGCGTGAGCAGCACCGTAAAACCTGTGCCGTCAAGGTTCACCATGCATAGCGACGACCCAGCGGAGGCATACGGCGCGTCGTGGCAGTCGAACACCACGCGCGTCCCATCCGCTGAGATCGCCGGGTGGCTGTGATGCGCAAACGGCGAGTCGCCGGTCAGCAGCAGCGGGCCGTCCCACGCATCGCCTGCGCGAAACACCGCCCACAGATCACGCGTATGTGGCCCGCCATCCGCCACATATACTATCGCCGCCGCACCCGTACTCACCGCTGCGCTGCCCTCCACATGGATCACTGCGTCATTCGCCAGCGGCACATCCACCACCGAGAGGTCCGCCGAGAGCAGTACCAGGCACGCCCAGCCCACGCACGCCGGATCGAAGCGCTCCGACTCGGTGAGCAGCCACGCGCCGTCCGGCGACACGTTGAGCCATGCTTCCTCCGCCGGACCAGGGTACAGCGCGTCCAACGCAGCAGTGATGTCTTCTGGCACAGCGTCTTCCTCCGCTGCGATACGGTAGATGTGCCCATCGTCGGCGAGCAGGTAGGTGATCACGCCGGGAATAGGTCCGGGTGCGGAGACAAGTAAGGAGGCGGGTGAGGTCGCCGGGAGTACCCGCGTCGCATGAACGCCGCCCACCGTCAGCGCACCGAGTTCGGTCCCCGTGCGCGGCACACCGAACAGGTCCAGCGGCGCGCTCAGATCAGGATTTCCCGCACCTGCCCAGGTCGCGTCCGGCTGCAAATGGAAGTCGGGCCGCGCGGGATTCAGTTCAGGATATGGCGCATCCAGCCGCAGCCAGGGCGTAAAATCGGGATTGACAAACTGCGCCAGCGCCTCCTGCACCGTAAAGCCGGTGAGTGAGCCGCTGTCCGGGTGGGTGTCGAGCATGAGGCTGCCCGGCGACTCTTCCACGAACTGCGCGAAATACGCATTATACGCCGAGTGCAAATTCGTGCCGGAGTTAAACGCGACCTCATACGCATCGAACCGGTCACGGACGATGATGTTGTTGAACACTGCCATATTCGCCGCGCCCTGGTTCAGGATCAACGCGCCACGCCCACCGCCGAGGTCCAGCATGGTGTTGTTGTTGATCGTCACGGCGTCGCAGCCAAACGGCGACGGGGCAACGCCCGTGTCTTCCGCGTAGGCGTTGTCCCAACACGCAATGGCCGCCGCCGCGTTGCCGTAGATCAGGTTGTTGCGCACCGACGAATGCCGCACCGACGCCAGGTTGATACCCGCGCCACCATAAGCGCCGTTGCCGGTGATGATGTTCTGCTCGATGATCAGCCTCTCGCTGATGCCGTCCTCGAAATACGGCCCCAGGTCGGGCAAGCCCTGCGCCGTGTAGCAATCCGCAACCACATGCCACTCCGTCGCCCACAGATCATCCTCATTGATCCCGCAAGTGTCGCCGGTCGTGTTTTGGAGGTAGTAGAACACTTCCTCGGCGGCGGTCTGCGGGTCCGCGTTGACCTGCAACCCGGATGCTGCATTACCCTGAAACACGTTACGCCGGAT
>CBEVZO010000281.1:0-5640 GCA_965554365.1 uncultured Anaerolineae bacterium | reverse complement strand
CTTTGAACGGCAATTCTACGCCACAAAAACTGTCCGTTAAAATGGGGCAAGATCACCTTGGCCGGGAGAGGGGGCTGGGGGGTGAGGTGGGGTGAGGGTTACCCCGCCAGCAGATCGCGCACAGCCCCCGCCGCATTCTCGCGCGCCACCTTGACCTCGTACCCATCGCGCAGCCGCTTGAAACCCACCTGTCCGGCAGCGATCTCGTCGTCGCCCAGAAACGCGACGATCTGCGCGCCCTTGCGATCCGCGTGCTGTACCTGTTTGCCGATGCCGCGTTTCGGGTTCATGTACGCTTCGGTGCGGATGCCCTCCGCGCGGAGTTCGTTCGCCAGCGCGAGCGAGTCGCCCTGCGTGCCCGCGCCAAACACCGTCACCAACACCTGCACGACGGTGCTGGTCAGGTCCGGCGGATACAGATCGAGCATGTTTAGCAGGTCGATGATGCGCTCGATGCCCAGGCTCGCGCCGGTGGTGGGGATGCTCTGCTTGCGGAACATGCCGACCAGTTCATCATAGCGCCCGCCACCGCTGACACTGCCGAGATTGTCCGGCTTGGTGATATACGCCTCGTACACCGGGCCGGTGTAATAGCCCAGTCCGCGCACCATTGCCAGATCGACGGTGTACCACTGTTCCGGCACACCCATCGCGCGCAGGAATGCGACGATCTGCGCCACTTCGTCGATGCCCTCGACCGCGATAGGCACGTCGCCGAGCGTCGCGCGAATCTGTTCCAGCGCATCGACACCCGCGTCACGCAATTGCAGCAGTTCCAGCATCCGGTCGATCACGTCCGCCGCGATGCCGCCCGCCGTGAGTTCCTTGCGCACGCCGTCCAGTCCGATCTTGTCCAGCTTGTCGATGCTGCGATACAGATCACCGAGTTGTTCGTCCGGCACGCCCGCGTAAATGCCGATTCCTGTGAGAATCTTGCGGCTGTTGATATGCACGGTGAATTCCTCAAAGCCCAGACGATCCAGCGTCGTGGTGATCACGCTGATCACTTCCGCGTCCGCCGCCATGCCCTGCACGCCGACGATGTCGATATCGCACTGGAAGAATTCGCGGTAACGGCCCTTCTGCGGGCGGTCGCCGCGCCAGACCGGGGCGATGTGGTAGCGCCGGAAGGGCATTTGCAGCTTGTGTTCGTGCATCGCCACGTAGCGCGCCAGTGGCACGGTCAGATCGTAGCGCAGCGCGAGTTTTTCCTTGCCGCCGGGGTGCTGCGCGTGATAGATCAGCTTGTCCGCGTCCGCGCCGGATTTGCCGAGCAGCGTCTCCGACATTTCGAGAACGGGCGTGTAGATCGGCTCAAAGCCGAACGTCTGGAATACGTCCGTGATCTGGCCGATCACGTATTCGCGTTTGATCACGTCTTCCGGCAGGAAGTCGCGCATTCCTTTGGGCTGTCGCACATCGATTCTTGCCATTGCAGCTTACTCCGTCTTGGTGGTGTGGTAGGGGTATTGATGCTGTTTGACCGTTTTATCTGGTAGCGCACAAACCCAACCTCACCCCCCGGCCCCCTCTCCCGTCAAGCCGGAGAGGGGGAGAAACCCAGAATCACGTGCCGTAGCTCCCCCTCTCCATCTCGGATGGGGAGGGGGTCAGGGGGTGGGGCCGTTTTGCACAAAAGCTCGTTCCCAGATTAATTTGTCAAGGAGCATCCATACACCGTACGAGAAACCGTGTTTTGCAGTTACGCGTAGACCAGCTACGCGATATCGAATAACTCTTTGAGCCACGCGGCGATCTCATCGCGCACGCGGCGGAAGACGGCGATCTGCTCGTCTTCCGGGAACGTCGCCGGGTCGGCAAAGTTATGATGATGTCGCACGCCGGGGCCAGAGAACACGGGGCAATTCTCAGCGGCGTTGTCGCAGACGGTCAGCACGACGTCGAACGATTGGCCGAAGAATTCGCGCATATGCTTCGAGCGTGCCGCGCGGATGTCGATCCCGATCGCGCGCATGACCTCGAAGCGGTCCCCGGCCCGTGCGCGCAGCAGCCCTTCGGCGACCTGTGATCGCGCCGAATTGCCCGTGCAGAGAATCAAGACCCGTTGTTTGTCGCTCATAGTTGGTTCCCGGTGACGCATCCTCGGCGATCAGCAGACACAAAAAAAGCGCGACGACCTTCGTCCACGCTTCGACATGCATACCTTGCGTTGGTCGCCTGAAATCACACTATCCTGTTGTGATGATGGTGTTGGCGCTGCGGCTGCATGTGCTGTCTCTCCTGAATTGATGCATAAAGTATATACAGGTTTGCGGCAGATGTAAAGTCTGGTACATGGTATACTACGGCGCTATGTGGTACATAAGCACCGGGGGGTGAGGTGAATAGCATGACGAGTGAGATCGCGTTATTTCTGGCGTTTTTCGGGATCGCGTTGGTGCTGTTCACGTTTGAGTGGGTGTCTGCCGATGTGACCGCGCTGGGCTTGATGCTCGCGCTGGTGATCACCGGGCTGCTGGAACCAGCGGACGCGTTCGCGGGGTTTGGCAGCGAAACGGTGCTGATGATCCTGGGACTGCTGATCCTGACCGAAACGCTGATCAGTACGGGCATGATCGACCTCGTAGGGCAGTGGATGATCGATGTGGTGGGCGAGAGCCGTCGCAAGCTGCGCATCGTGATGCTGGTCGCGCCCGCGATCATGAGCGCGTTCATCAGCAATACCGCATCGGCGGCGTTTTTCCTGCCAATTGCCCTCGGCCTCTCGCACCGCATCAAACTCAGCGCGTCCAAGCTGCTGATGCCGTTGGCCTTCTCCGCGATCCTTGCCGGATCGACCACGTTTATCGGTACATCGACCAACCTCGTGGTCAGCGGGCTGATGCAGCAACATGGCATGGAACCGCTGGGCATGTTCGAGTTGACGCCGGTCGGACTGCCGATCCTGATCGTGGGGCTGGCGTACATGGCGTTTATCGGGCTGCGCCTGATCCCGAATCGCGGCACGGTGGATGAAGACGATGCCCCGTTCGACACCGACCTCTACTTCACCGAAATTACAATCCCCGTCGGGTCGCCGTTGGTCGGGCAAACGATTGAAGCGTCCGTGCTGATGACGGACCTAAAACTGGGGATGCTCGAATTGCAGCGCGCTAAGCAGCCCCACAAACCGCTGGCGGATAGCGTACTCCAGACCGGAGATATTCTGCTGGTGGAAGGGTCACGCGCGGATATGCTGCGGCTGCCGCAGGTTGCCGCGATTGAGGTCAGCGGCAAGCTGCAAGAGTTGGATGATTACATGAAACACGGGGCCGCGCATACCGCCGAGGTGGTACTGCTGCCCGGCTCTCCGCTGGTGGGGCGCATGATCAAAGGGTTGGGGCTGCGCGAACGGTTCCAGGTGCAGATTCTCGCGGTGCGCCACGCGGGACAGGTGCGCCATCACCGCATCGGGCGCTTTGTCTTCAACCTGGGCGATGTGCTGTTAATCAACATCCCTAACGCGAATCTGCGCCTGATGGAACAGGAGCGCTACGTGCGCGTGCTGGACATCATCGCCACGCCAAATCACAACATCCGCCGTGCGCTGCTGTCAAGCGCGATTTTCGCCGGGGCGCTGGTGGTCGCGATTCTGGGCGTGCTGCCGGTGTCCGTCGCGGTGATGACGGGCGCGCTGTTGGTGTTTATTACGGGCTGCATCACGCCGGAAGAAGCCTACCGCAAAATCGCGTGGCAGACGGTGATCCTGATCGGTAGTATGCTCGCGTTTGGGCGCGCGATGCAGGAGACCGGGACCGCCGACTATCTCGCGGCGCGCATCATCGAACTGCCGATCACCGAGTCCCCTGTGCTGCTGCTGGCGGCGTTTTTTGTACTCGCCGTGCTGCTGACCCAACCGATGAGCAACCAGGCTGCCGCTGCGGCACTGATCCCGATTGCGCTGCAAACCGCCACGCTGCTGGACTATAACCCGCGCCCGTTTGCGATCACGATTGCGCTGGCGGCGAGCGCATCATTCATCACGCCGCTGGAACCCGCGAGCATCATTGTTTACAATGCCGGACGCTACAAGTTTATGGATTTCATCCGCGTGGGTGGCTTGCTAACGGTGATCATTTTCGTGGTGGTGATTGCGCTGGTTCCGCTGCTATGGTCGCTGGGTGGTTAGTCAGGTTGCCGCCGCACAGTCATTCACCTAAAATCATGCTATCCACTCATCCGCATATGTATTCATACCGAGTCAGGTTTCCCGTGCCGATCACTGTTGAACCGCTTGATCATCGTCTCACACTCCATTATCGCTTCAGCGGTTCGCTCGTGAACGCCGATCTGGTGCAGGTGCGCGACGCGGAACTGCCGTATTTTGACGCGCTGCCAGCGGGCGAGTGTATGCGTGTGGTGGTCGATCTATCGGCGGTTGAAACGATCAGCACGGACCTGCTGCCCCAGTTGGCGCGGCTGCGGATCATGCGCGATCCGCAGGTGTGCCAGATGATCGTGGCGGGCGCGAACCCCTACTTGCGCGCGATGGCGATCAGCCTGGGTGTGTTCAACGGCAATCATCACGCGCTCGTGTTCCGTCCCACGTTTGAGGACGCGGTGCAGGCGTTGGGATAGCAAAATCGCTGCGGAATGAATCCCGCAGCTACGCAAAATCAAAGGACGCTCAAGCGCCCTGGTATACGGTAGCCGAGCGTCCTTGAGGACGCTTTGTTTTTGGATAGCCTGGTGAGCAAAAATCAACCTCCCCCCCCTGGCTCCCTCTCCACGCGCGGAGAGGGGGAGCAAACGCGCGACTGATTCCCCCTCTCCGCCTGCGGGGAGGGGGCTAGGGGGAGGGGTAAACCAACAGCCACGCACGCAGATATCCGTCTTAATTTCTTAAAGAGCATCAGGGGCGGGCGAAGACGTGTCAATAAGCGATCTCACCCTCCCGCCGCGTCACCTTCCGGCGGAAACGCCACGTAGATCAACGTATCCCGCAGCGATCCATCGACTCCGGCTTGTTGATGCCGCAGCCGCGCTTCGAGCGTGTAGCCCACGCGTTCCGCGACGGCGATGCTGCGCGTGTTCTGCGCGTCGGTGCGAATCTCGATACGCCGTGCGCCCAGGTATGTGAACGCGAACCCAGTGACCGCCCCCACCGCCTCGGTCATGTAGCCGTGACCCACCATGCTCGTGCGCAACCAGTAACCGATTTCCATGCAGGGCACAGCCCAGTCGATACGGTGCATCCCGCTGCCGCCCACATACGCGCCGTCGCTTTTGCGCCAGAGGGTGATCATCAGGTCTTCGCGCAGCATCCACTCCGCGTATTTGCGGCGGCAGAGCGCTTCGTACCCCACAGCGTCAGCGGGATTCTCGGCCCAGGGCAGCCAGGGCCGCAGATCATCCCGCGACTCCATGACCGCTGCGTGCATCGCTGCACCGTCGCCGGGGCGGGGCGCGCGGATGATCAGGCGCTCGGACTCAAACTCTGCGGGGAAATCGAGCAGGATTGGGTTGTTGCTCATGGATGTTGTACTCCAGATGATCACGCGGTGCATGGTGTCAGTTAACCCGGCCGTGCGACTTTTGTCAATGGGGGATGTTCATACGGGTGCATTTCACATTGGGGGCGCTGTGAGAATGCACACCGGGATTTTCGTAGGGGTGCTGCTTGCGGCGCTCTGGGTAGTT
>CBEVZO010000280.1:0-5648 GCA_965554365.1 uncultured Anaerolineae bacterium | reverse complement strand
ACCCGGATGCGCAAGTATATCGGCCCCTGCCTCGATGGCTGCCCTGTTTGTTCCGTTGGAAGCTGACGCGCTGCCCCAGCTCCGCGTCCAGGAACAGGAGGGCCTGCGGCGAGTTGCCCGCGAGCTTGAGCTTCTGCACCACTGCGTCTGCCGAGGCTTCTTCCTCGACCTGCTCATCCACATACCAGTTCAGAAAGCTCACCGAGGCGCGATCCTTTTCCTCTACCGCCAGATTCATGATCGCGAGGATCATGGCGCTAACCTTCTCCTCGTGCCCCAACGCCGCTTCAAACACTGCCAGCGGCGACTCCCACTCGTTCGGCACAGCGGCGATGGGTTCCAGGATCACGCGGCCCCGGCGCTCGTTGATGTAGTCGAAGAACTTCAGCGCGTGTACGACTTCTTCTTCGTACTGCTGCCGCATCCAGTTCGCCATCCCGGAGAAGCCCTCATCCTCGAAATAGGCGGACATCGACAGGTAGATGTAGGCCGAGTGCAGTTCCGCGTTGATCTGCTGGTTCATGGCGGCCTGGATTTTGTCGCTCAGTTGCATGATGCGCTCTCTTTCGTTGAGTCAAAGACCCTAATCGTGGGGTATGTCGCACAATCAGATTCTAGGATATCCCGCGCCGACATGCCACGCGACTGCGTAAGAACTGCATCAAAATCCGCGTACCGCGCAACTCTCTGCCCACCCCCTGCGTAAAGAGTAGTGAATACAGATCACTGGAACGCGAGGGATGAACCATGACGAACCACAAACACGACAACTCAAAACCCGGCGGGCGCATGATACCCGATATCAATGTGCGCGAACTGATCGAAGAACGTAACTGGGCGGCGTTGATCGGCCTCAGCTTGATCGGCGTGGGCCTGCTCTACGCGCTGCAAGGGTTGCTCGGCTTCTCGTTTAACCTGTGGTCGCTGCTCATGCTCGGCCTGGGCGGGTGGCTGGCGTATGATGGCTGGCAAACCTACGAACAACAAGACCGCGCCTGGACCGACAACGTGCGTAACCGGCTGCTCGCGGGTGGCCTGCTGCTCGTGATCGGCGTGATGGGCATGATCGATCTGAACTGGTGGGGCCTGCTGCTGCTTGGTGTGGGCGGCTGGCTCGGCTACGATACGTGGCAAAAGGTCGAGGATACGGGCGGCGTATGGACCGAACAGACGCGCAACCGGATGCTGATGGCGGGCATCGTGGGCACATTCGGCCTGTTTGGATTTCTCACTATAGGAGGCGCATGGGCCATCATCCTGATCGGGATTGGTGCGTTCATGTTATACCGGCACTTTAGCGCCGGCGCATAACGCTGCGGCTACATGCTGCGGTGTGTTGCGCGGGGCTGGATGCGGTTGCCTCCGGCCCCTACCTGGGGCGGATGCGCTCACCCTACCGAGCGCGTCCGCCCCTTCGTGTGGTGAAAACAACCGGCCCACGCCGTCTATGCGCAGACCGGCCTCACCCCCCTCGGTCCCCCCGCTCCATCCGAGCCAGTTCAGTCTCGCTGGCGCTCGACAAAACTTATGGAGAGGGGGGAAAGTGCGGTGAACACACGCCTGACTCCCCCTTGCTCCATCTCGGATGGGGGCGTGATCAGAGATCACGTTGGGGAGATAGGGGCCGATTTTTAGGCGACTGCGATATCCGTCTTAATTTCTTAAAGAACTTGAGCGTCCTTTGATTGTATATAGTTGAGGGTTTCAGCCCTCAGCGGGCTTACTCGCGGTTCACGTCCGACATGCGATAAAACACGCGCATCACAAACTGCCCCAGGTGCAGTTCGTCGCCGTCACGCAGAAAACGCGGCTCACCGGACAGCAGCCGGAACCCGTTGATAAACGTGCCGTTGGTGCTGTTGAGATCCTCGATCATCAACGTGTGGCTGTCTTTGATGATCACCATGTGGTGACGCGAGACGCCCATGATCTGCGCGCCGTAGCGTTTCAGGTCCAGGCCGAGTGTGTCATCTGCTTTGGAAACCGAACGCCCCACGACCAAACGACCCGTGACCTGTACATGCAACGGCGTATCGCTGCGTTTGACATGGATCGCCAGATGCGCCGCTTCGCCGATCAACGCTTCGCCGCCGCGCGCGGTGCGCTCGATCTTCAACGTTTCTTTCAACTCAAACGTGATCGGGCGCTTGACAATGGTGTCGTCGCTGCTCAGCTTGGTATAAAATTCTTCGGCCTCCAGCGCAGGCGATGCTTTTGCGTCGTGCGCCGGGTCCGATGTGGAGGTGTTGCGCCCCTCATCCATGCCCGTTACTCCCATTAGTAATGATACAACCCTTACTGTCAAAAACACTTGTGTAGCCCGCCACCATGATCTGAGTGTATCAAATTAATGCGCAAAGCGAAATGGATGCGCCACAAATTGACACGATTTTTCAGGTTTATTTACAGTTTGAGGGGAATCAAAAAACCGGCGCGGATGCGTGCGCCGGTTTTTATGTAGTGCCCCTACGGAGATTCGAACTCCGGTCTTCACCTTGAAAGGGTGGCATCCTGGTCCTCTAGACGATAGGGGCGCGACGTTGAGCATTCTACCAGCCCTGTTGAGCAGCGTCAAGACCGATATCTGGACAAATCGCGCTATAATGAACTCAGCCCGCTATCAACATTTTAGTACGCCTCAAGGGGGGATACAGCATGGACAACTCACGCTATCGCTGGCAGATACTCCAGCGCGGCGATCTACCGCTGCGCCCGGACAAACGCATCAATCCGCTGGCGGATCACAGTTGCACAATCACGCTGATCTGGCCGGACGGCGTCACGCCCGCGCCGGACAACACGGTGCTGGTCGATCCCTGCTTCACGGATACGGGCTACTATAACGCAGAGGTAATTCTCGCGGAGCGCCGGATCACGCTGCATGATGTGGGCCGCGTGTTCATCACGCATCTGCACGGCGACCACATGCTGCACCTGCCCTACAGTGTGGAAGCACCGCGCTTCCGGTCGTTCCGGCCTATGGGACTCGCGGGTGATGATCCGTTGGGGGGCGTGACGGCGTTGCGTGTGCCGGGGCATGACGCGGGCCAGTTGGCGCTGACGTTCACGGATTATGCAGACCGAGTCGTGGTTGTTTGCGGTGATGCGATGCTAGATGAGGAATGGCTGCGCGCCTGGAATTATTACTATCCCAACGGCTACGGCCCGGCGGAGATCGTCGAGACATGGCGCAGTGTGGCGCGCATCCTGGCGGTAGCGGATGTGGTGTTGCCGGGGCATGGTCCGCGCTTTGATGTGACGCCTGATCTGCTGCGCGACCTGATCGCCACATTCCCCGACGCGCCGCACACCGAGCACTGTCCCGATGTCGCGCGTGCGCTGCGTAATCGCCTGGACACGTTGGAATCGTAGGGCGTATGGCATACGCCCAAGAAAGAGCAATGCAATGACCGGCACACCCCCACGCAAACGCATCGTGCTATGCATGGGCGCGTATTGTAACGCGGAAAATCAGGCGCTCGACCTGCACAACCTGCTACGCGAGCGCCTCGGCGACACACTGCCCGCGTTTATGGCGCGCGGCCCGGTGCATTGGGAGATCGCGACGTGCCTGGATATGTGCGGCGGCGGCCCGAACCTGGTGCTGTATCCCGGCGAGGTGTGGAGTCACCGCACGGACGTGGCGAAGTTGCGCGCGTTTCTGGATGCGCATCTCGGCGCGGCAGATCAGGATTAGAAGGCGACAGTTTTACGCGGATGGATCGATTGGGGCAGAATCTGTTTTTTCTGCTTCATCACTGCCCAAAGCATTCAACATAGTTTGTGCAGCATCTTTCAACGGTGCGAGATCGTTTTCCACCACTTTCCAAACCACGTTCATGTCGATGCGATCATAATGGTGGATTAGAAAATCGCGAAAGCCGGCGATCTCCTGCCAGGGAATCGCCGGAAACGTAGCAAGATCAGCAGCAGGCAAACGTTTTATAATTTCTCCAATCACCTCAAAACACCGGATAACGGCTTCCTGTGTTTTGCGGGATTGAAGGAATGCGTCTTGTCCCTCAGCAGTGAAATCTTCGATTAGGGTAATGCGCTCCAACACATCTTCCAGCCACGCCCGCACATTACTCATAGCGGCACAGCCTCGTTCAACACACGCTCACGCATGTAATCGCGTAACATCGCGTCCGTCGAGACATCCACCTCACGGCCCAGCAGTGCCGCTAAATCCTGGCGTAGCCCGACATGATCCCAGAGCGTGTAATCAGGCGCAAACGTCACAAGGAAATCGATATCGCTTGCGTCGGTCGCTTCGCTGCGCGCCACCGAGCCAAACACGCGCACGTTGTGCGCTTTGCGTGCGCGGGCCAAACACAGAATCGCGTCGCGCTTATCTGCGAGCAAATCGGCAATACCTAGCCCTGTTTTCGCGTGCGAGACCATCTCACTGTTTCCCGTTCATCATCCATCATCTGCGATCATTATAGCACGCGGCAAATGCATATCACGACCCCTCCTCATCGAGAATGCGCTGCCGCAGCCGGTAATATTCCTCCCGTGTGATCAGGCGCTTCTTTAGCGCGTCTTCAAGCTCTTGCAGCCGCTCCGATAACGTCTCGTCGTTGGACGCCCCGGCAGCCTGAATAACCTGCCCATCGATCTGCATCTGCCCTGAGCGCGGGTCCACGCTGACCTGTGTGCCGCCCATATCCCACTGGGTTCTTCCAGTGCGCTTGAACTTCTCTGCGGGGGAACGTTTCACTTTGCCGTCCGGTGTCGTGACAAACTGCGCCCCGTCTAAAAATGTCTGCACCTTATTGCGCGTCAACCAGCTTGCTGAGAACATTATGAGGGTCATGCCCAACAAGAACGGGACCACAAACGACGCCCCGGTGATCAGGATCATGCGCCCGGTGACACTGCGCGTGTCGCCGATCGCGTCTGCGCAGTACATGTTGATGTTGGTCGATGTGCCGGTCGAATCCCGGATCGTGTATTCTTCCTGCGTGTACGTTTCGCCGGATTTGCAGAGCAGCGTTTCCAGCCACCGCGTCGCCTGATCGTCGTTGTCGGGTTCGGCCATGATGGGCAGCGCGATCAAGCCCACCATCAGCACAACGGCGAGGCCGATCAACGCGACGCCCAAAAAACAGCCCATTTTAGCCATACTGCGCCTTCCTCAAGCCCTACGATGTGCGCGGCACAACCTGCGCGTGACAACCGGTAAGCACCATCTATGCGCCCGCATCGATCAACGTCCGTGCATGAGCCAGCGCCGCCTCCACTGAGGCGAACACCTGCCCGCCGATGCCGCCATACTGTTTTTGCGCCATCGCCTGTGCTGCGATCTCGACCAGGGCGGTCGACCCCACGAACACATACTGACTCGGCAACTGATCCCCGGCAGCTTGCCCGTCGAGAATCTGCGACCGTGCCCGCGCCAAGGCGTCGGTCACAAGTTCAAAATCCAGCGCCACCTGTGATACATCAAGCACCACAATCACGGCGCGATCTTCTGCCTCGCGCAGGCGCTTGATATCCGCCAGCATCGCGGTCATGTCGGCGGCGACATCAAACGGTTCTTGAAACGTGGCGACGATAATCAGTTCGGACGGTAACATCTCGGTTGTGATTGGCATATTCCACCCTCCTGTTAGACCTGCTGCGTACCCCACCGGATCAGGTGC
>CBEVZO010000279.1:0-5669 GCA_965554365.1 uncultured Anaerolineae bacterium | reverse complement strand
CGTCGAGATCGGCGGCGCGCCCCACGAACGGCGTCGGCTGTGCGGCGAGATCGTGGCGCATGATCGCGCGCACTGGTCCCTGCAAACCGCCCGGCGTGATCACGGTCAGCGCCCCAGACAGGGGGCCGGTCGGACGTCGCCGCCGCCGCACACTGACCGTCACCGCACCCGGCGCAGTCTCGTCCAGCGGAGGTTCGCCGTCCAGCAGCAGCGCCTCCAATTCTGCGCCGACCACGCGCATACTCGAAATGCGGTAATCGGGGTCTTTTTCCAACAGGCGATAGATCAGGTCGATCAGCGCGACGGGGGCGTCGGGGCGTTCGAGTTCGAGGTCCGGCACAGGATCGTTGAGAATCGCGGTCAGCGTGGCGGCGACTAATTCGCGTCGGAATGGGTTCGTGCCGATCAGCATCTCGACCACCAGCACGCCAAACGACCAGATATCCGAGCGCGCGTCCAATGGCTGACCCCGGCACGCCTCCGGGCTGAGATAACCGAGTGTGCCGATCAACACGCCTGTGCGCGTCATGGTCGTGGAGTCGCCCACGCGCGCGATGCCGAAATCCGTCAGGCGCGGTGTGCCGTCCCCCGCCATGAGGACGTTGGCGGGCTTGAGATCGCGATACACGACGCGCAGCCGGTGCGCCCGTGTGAGCGCGTCGGTGAGGTCGAGCGCGATCTCCAGCGCACGCTCAACGCCGAGCCGCCCGCGTGCCGCGATGAGGTCCTTGAGCGAGCCGCCGGGCACGTATTCCATGATCAGGTAGTGCAGGTCGTTTTCGTCCACCGCGCCGAGAATCTGCACAATGTTGGGGTGATCGAGTTGGTGGAGCAGGGCGATCTCGCGCTTGAAGCGGTCGATCAACTCTGGCATGGCATCGACGATATCCGGCTTGAGGAGCTTGATCGCGACGGCGTGGCCCGTGTCGAGGTCCGTGCCGCGATAGACGTCGCCCATGCCGCCCTCGCCGATGACTCCGGCGATCTCCCACCGTCCCCCGATGATGTGCGCGCTCATACGTGACTCCGACCCGTGCTTAGCGTTGGTTGCTCGATCACTGTGCTATGGGTGATTCTACATGCGGGCGGGGGTCTGCGCTAGCGGCGCAACGGAAACAACAGCATATTGAAACGCTCCTCAGGCCGAGGAGCGTCTTTGTCTCAGGTTGAGGAAATCTGCCATCGGCGATATCTAGCGCAGGTCTCTCGGGGTAGCAAAACCAACAACATTGCCTTGAGCGTCCGCAAAAAACATGATCCTAGTGTGATCAAAATAATCCCACATTTCATCAGGATCAATGTGCTTGTTAGCTGCTGTTTTAGTAGTGTTTGCGGGCAACTCGACAATCTGACTTCTCGCGATCATGTAGCGGTGTACAGGATGACTCTGCTGTCCGCGAGTATTAATAGGAAATCTGTCTTCAAAGTGGTCTGTTTCATGTTCCGTGATTACGCCAACTACTCCTGTATCGCCCACAACAATCAGATGGTTGTATTCAATATCGTGTCCTTGTTCGTTGCGGATGTGACCGCGAAGCATGCCAGCTGCGCGATCCATGTGTTCATCAGCACCGATCGTAACCGCACCCTCCATACTCGTGAACCAAGTCATCGCAATTACCTCCTCTATATATTCTTGTTTGATCTCTGCATGTTCAGCCGCCCAAACTACCTTTTCGGGCAGTTGATTAAGGCTAATTTTTCGCGTCTGACGTAATCCCAACCGAAAGCATTCGGCGAAGAGTCGATCTTCACACGATCTTACGAAGAACAGGAACACGTCATGGCCTCGTGCGATAGCGTCTTCAAGTTCCTCTATCTCATTCCTTCCACATAGCTCATCTAGTTCTGCCTCACAAAAACGAATAATGGTGCGAACGTGTTCATTCTTGCCATCCCATATCGAATACGGCTTTGAGATGTTCGTGAGTTTCAACTCCTCGGAATATGCGATGAACACCCACATTTTATCAACCTCGCAAATCAATCTCCATCAGGTATTTCTTCACGTACCTTGACACGCAACTTAACTGATCACCCACGTCATTCCAGTTTATTTGATGTTTAGCGTGGATCAGCCTCTCAATGTAACGTAGAAGTTCCGGGCAGAACACTGGAACTGGAAATACATTCAAAGGCCTTCGCCGTAACCCTTCTCTACTTAACATTACATTGAAGATCTCTTCAGCTATCGCATTATAGATCGCGATTGGATCCCCAACATCACCGCCAGCGATTGCATTTCTAAGGCATTCATGCACCACATCAAATTCAAGGTGTCCGGCGGCGGGCAACGCGTCAGCCAGATCGGTGAAAGGTCCTTCAATAGGCATTTCCCTAGAGAACATATCGTCGTCCTCGGATCCATCCTGGCGCCGCCGATCTTCGCGCAACCGGGCGACAAAGGCTTCAAACCGATTCCGCCTTTCTTCTTTCGTTTGCTCATCAGCGTCAGTCTCCATTGGCACCAAGCCATATGGACTCAGGACGTGAAGTATTTCAACACTCCAGTCCCGGTTTACGTGTTCATCATGCCTGAAGCGAGGATTATTCAGATGCGTAATTGCCCGGGCAATATGTCTTGTCGGATCACCGCCAGTGAAACCTGGTGTATCATTGATGGCAGCGAAGGTCCACAGGAACCACACGTAAACATGGTGAATATTGAAATCTGCGCTTTCGTCTAGTATCTGATAAATCTGTCGTGGAGTTGATCCGCGCCGGTTCCATAGGCCAGCCGTGTTCACATTGGTGTCAATAAGGAGCATTGTATTTGGTATACGTCGCGAAAAATCTGAAACAACATAACGTACATCGGTCCAGAAACGCACAGCATCGATCATAGTAGCTGGTTCCGTGCTAGTGACTATGCGCACGTTCCTGGTTGGTTCCCAACCCTGAAGTTGGTCATGGTTATATTTTCGGAATTGCCTAAAATTGCTTGCCGGTATAATGCGAGCGACATCCGGATTCATCGTATTTCTGTCGAAGACTACAACAAAGCGTTCGTCATCTTGATAAAGCACAGCAGCGATCAGTGCAAACAGGGTCTTGCCTATCCCCCCTGCGGCCCCAGTGAAAATGTGAATCGTCATGCGCGAATTTCCTTGAGTGTCGAAAATGTGGAAATAATACTCTGAACACTAAATAAATTATTCCGTCAGCCTCAATAATCGCAACGCTACTCTAGAATATGAATGAGCATGCCAGATTCTAAGCTTGAAGCCAAGGAAATCGATCCTATCCATACAATTGCATTCTTACAATTGTGATTAGTTCACTGTACAATATGCCTTATTGTATTTGAGATTAATCTGTTTCGCAATTAAGTTATACAAAAAAGAATAGAAGATATATTAAGAACGGCGGGTTTCACAATAATCGCCAGAAATCTTGACATTCATATATCAGACAGTTCACGATTGCTCCATATCTGGGTACAACATAATTCTACTTCAAAGAGGAGTCGAACATGGATGCAGCATCATGGTCCGCAGTGGTAGTCGCGGTCGTAGCACTAGTTGGCTCGATGTATTCGGCATGGCGGACAAGCCGGATCACCTTACAAGCCTCCGAGATCAACAAGGAAGTCACTTTGGAGTCTCTTCAAAGTCAACTAACTCAACAGGAAGCAAATCAGAGTCGCCAGCACGAACAAATGAGATGCGAGAAAGAGAGGGAATATCTGCTATCCCTGATGCATGCACTACGGGATCAGCGCAGTAAATTGCAGTTCCTTCAGAATAAAGGGCGTGAATTCACACCATCCTCCAAAACAGATGAGGATGATACCGATACACTTGTTGAGTGGGAACGCCAGCGCGAAGAAGCATATGGGTTAGCCTATGCCTGCCTGCTTTGTGTTCCGGATGGCGAAGTGCAATCAGTTGCTCGCGATGTGATGGAGGAAACGAACCCAACAGAGAAACTCAGCGCGATAGATCGCGGCTTGGCCAGGATCGGGGAGCTAGTCCATATGCTTTATCAGACTCATCATTAGCTCGCTTCCCCTCACCCCACATCCGGCAGCCAGATCGTGAACGTCGCGCCCTCGCCCGCGACGCCCGTACTCTCGACCTGAATCCACCCATTGTGGCGCTGCACGATCTCCTGCGCAATCGCGAGGCCTAGCCCCGTGCCCGAAACGCCCGATTCCCGGCCCGCCGCGCCCCGGAAAAAACGCGAAAACAACTGCGTGCGGTCCTCGGCGCTGATGCCCCGCCCCGTGTCGCGAATCTCGATGCCCACCCAACTGCCGTTGTCGCGCACACAGCGCACCGTACTCACGGCCACCGCACCTCCGGCGGGCGTGTAGTCCAGCGCGTTGGTCAGGATGATGCTCAACGCCTGCCCCAACAGCCCCGCGTCGGCGTTGATGCGCGGTAATGACAGCGCCGTGTCGCTGCTCAACGACAAACCTCGCGCCTCCGCCAGTGACGTGCGATCTGTGACATATTCCTCCACCAGCGGGCTGAGGTCCACCCACTGCATATCGAGCGTCGTGCGGTCCTGATCGATGCGCGAGAGCATCAGCAGGTCGTCGATGATGCGCGAGAGGCGGTCGGTTTCGCGCTGGATCACGGGGAGGTGCTGCGAGGTCCGTTCGGGGCGCGCCTCGATCAAATACTGGCGCAGCTTGAGGTTGGTGATCGGCGTGCGCAGTTCGTGCGTCACGTTGGAGACAAACGCATCTTTCATGCGCTGCACCTCTTTGAGCGCCGTTACATCGTGGATCACCACCACGAACCCGCGCATCGATCCAGCGTCGTCACGCAGCGCCGACACGCTCAAATCACCGTCGAACATTGTGCCATCGCGCCGCTGGATCGGAAGGTCTGCGCGCAGCGTGCCGTGTACGCGCACCTGATCCCACATGGCCTCGATGTGTTCGGCTCCCAAATACTTACTGAATGGCATCGTGCGCGAATTGCGATCCGCCAATTCATCCGCACCGAATCCCGTCATTTGCTCAAACGCCGGATTCACCGACACAATCACGCCCTCGTAATTAGTGATCATGATGCCATCCGCCACGCTGCGCAGGATGCTCTCGACCTCGTGGGTGCGCTGTTCGAGTTCGACGGTGCGTTCCTTGACGCGCTGCTCCAACTCGGTGTACAGGCGCACATTGTCCAGCGCGGCGGCGACCTGATGCACAAACCCCGTGAACACGCGCAAATCGGTCGCCGTGAACGGATTACCTGGTATGCGGTTGAGGACCATCGTCCCGATGATGCGCCCACGCACCACCAGCGGCGCGATCAGCACATGCGCTTCGAGCATGCGGTTTTGCTCATTTGGAATCTTGTGCGCGCGGGGATCATCGTGCGCCTCATTGATCAGCAACGGTTCGCCGGTTTCGAACACAAGCGCTGTCAAACCCTGGTCACGGCGCATTGTGATGCGCATGACGTTCTCCGCGGACGGCCCCAATGCGAGAATGGGGCGCAGTGTAGCGCCATCCGCGTCCAGTTGAAACAGCACAAACACGTCCGATGCGAACAATGTCGTCACACGCTCACCGATCAGCGCCAGCAGGTCATTAATATCCAGCACCGTAGACAGCGCGTGCCCCGTATCGAGCAGCGTCTCTAGTTCGGTGTGTCGTTGCCGTAGTGTCTCCTCGATGTGCTGCCAGGCACGCTCCTGCCGTTCAAACGCGGCGATCT
>CBEVZO010000278.1:0-5670 GCA_965554365.1 uncultured Anaerolineae bacterium | reverse complement strand
ATGCGCCTGCGCGCGGAAGTGCTACAATCGCCATCTCTGAAAATAACGTTGTGTTATGACGTAGATCGCTGAGGGCTGAACCCCTCAGCTACTCACAATCAAAGAACGCTAAAGCGCCCTCAGTTGGTATGCACCTGAGGACGGTGTGAGGATAGGGCCGTTTACGGTCCTTCCGAAATGTAGCCTGGGTCTTGTAGGCCCAGGCGATCCGCGCCAGCGTACATTTTCTTTGTGGTGCTGCATACGGCATAGGTAACCGCTCGACACCGCTGCACAACTCAGGAGACCCTCATGCTCGATACGTCCACTCTACTCGTGTTCATCACCGCGTGTCTGGCGCTGCTGTTAGTGCCCGGTCCCGCTGTCCTCTACGTCATCGCGCGCAGCATCGACCAGGGACGGCTCGCGGGCTTAGTGTCGGTACTCGGTATCACAGCCGGTACAGCATGGCATATTCTCGCGGCGGCGCTCGGAGTCTCCGCGATTCTCGTGTCGTCGGCGCTGGCGTTTTCGGTGGTGAAGTACCTCGGCGCGGCCTACCTGATTTACCTGGGGATACAGAAGCTCCGCACGCCGCACACGCCGGAACATATCGCCCAACGCGAAGCCGAACCGCTGCGGCAGGTCTTCGTACAGGGCATGTTCGTGAACCTGCTGAACCCCAAAGTGGCGCTGTTCTTTTTCGCTTTTTTGCCCCAGTTCGCAGACCCGGAGCGCGGATCGGTGGGCGTGCAAGTGCTGCTGCTCGGCGGGATTCTGGTCAGCCTGGGGATGCTCAGCGACAGCATGTACGCGCTGCTGGCGGGTACGGTGCGCGGGTGGCTGCACAAGAGCCGCGCGTTTGCGTGGATTCAGCGTTACTTCTCCGGTGGGGTGTATATCGCGCTCGGCGTGACGACCGCCGTCTCCGGCTCCAGCAAGTAACGGCGGTCGCTGACGCACTGTGCCGGCCTCGCCCGTCACCGTCACCGAATGTAGATTAAGAATTTAATGCGGTAATGCGTGCAGAGTGTTGTGCATCTGTCAGTTAGCCCCTATCCCCCCACAACCCCCTTTCCCCGCGCACGGAGAAAAGGGGGGTCGGTCGCGTGCATGAGTTTGAAGTCCCTCTCCGCTTGCGGGGAGGGATTTAGGGAGGGGTAAACTCGCGATCACGTTATTCTGCGGAGCTACCCTCACCCGACGCAGAACAGACTATCTGAACGATCTGACCATGCGCCGGGTTTCCTGCGCCCGCCCTGATCCGGTACAATGCCCCGTATGACTGATTCACACGTGGCACACACTCCACTGGGCTTGACCGCGACCATTCGATCACTGCACGCACGGGGAGCATACGCACCATGCGCGGAACCATTCTCAACACGATCACCGTCCTCATCGGCAGCACGCTCGGCTTGCTGGTCGGCCACCGCTTGAGCGCACGCATTCAAGAATCCGTCATCATCGGGCTGGGCCTCGTCACGATCTACGTGGGCATCAGCAACGCCAACCAGACCGGCAACGTGATCATCCCCCTGCTGAGCCTGCTGATCGGCACGATCATCGGGGAACTGCTGCGCCTGGATGTAAAGCTGGAACAGTTCGCGGGCTGGCTGCAAGCGCGCGTCCAGGGCGACGGAACCGGCGACGACGCAGACAATCGCCGCGCACGCTTCGTTGAGGGCTTCATCACCTCATCGCTGGTGTTCTGCGTCGGCCCGCTGACCTTCGTCGGCTCGATTCAGGACGGCATGGGTCTCCCCAGCGGCTTCGAGCAGCTTGCGATCAAAAGCACGCTCGACCTGTTCGCGTCGATGGCCTTCGCCGCGAGCCTGGGCATCGGCGTCTTTTTCAGCGTGTTCACGGTGCTAGGCGTGCAAGGTGGACTGGCATTGACTGGCTATCTCGCCGGGTCGTTTATGACCGGCCCCATGATCGACGAAATGACGGCGGTCGGCGGGCTGATTCTGTTGGCGTTAGCGCTGTCGATGCTGGAAATCAAGAAACCGCGCACGGTGAACTTCCTGCCGGGGCTGCTGATCGCGCCGCTGATGGTCGCGCTCGCCGGGCTGCTGGGCATCACGATTTATCCGGCGTTATAAGCGACTCTACTGTATGCGCGCCTGGCACAAACTCATGATCGCACCGACCAGCATCCGTTGGTCGCTGCGGTGCTTCTTACAGCCCCCGCACCCTTCAATCCGCTTGAGTTTCGCCTACTTCTATTATATACTTTCTTCATACACTCCAAATACTTTGCGGCATATTAATGGGCGGACATAATGCTTACATACACCATCCCCGGTGAGATACACCCACTGCCCACGCAGTTTGCTCCGGCAGAACGTGCGCACCCCCACACCATCGCACAACAGCGCGAGATATTCGATGATGCCGGGTTGCTAAAAGCCATCATCGACACCACACCTACCGTTCTTCTGGTGGTCAACTCCCAACGCCAGATCGTGTTTGCCAATGCTGCGTTCCTCACCATGCTCCAAACCACCGCTGACGAGGTGACAGGCAAGCGCCCCGGCGAAGCGGTACAGTGCATCCACGCTCACAAAACCGCAGGCGGCTGTGGCACAAGCGCCGCGTGTCGCGTTTGTGACGCAATTCTGACTGTGCTGTCCAGTCTGGCAGGGAAACCTGACACCCGCGACTGCCGCATCCAACTGGCGGACAGCAGCGCGTTGGATTTGCGTGTCAGCGCGAAACCCATCACGATCAAGGACCACACCTACGCAGTCGTGTCGATGGAGGACATCAGCCACGAAAAACGCCGCCACGCGCTCGAAAGCATTTTCTTCCACGATGTGCTGAATCTCGCCGGAGTCCTGTTGGGGCACGCTGACCTGCTCGAAGCGGTGAACGATCTGGACGAGGTCCAAACGATCCAGCAGCCCATGCTGCACGCCGCGACGCAGTTAGTCGAAGAAATCAAGCTCCAGCGCGATCTCTCGGCGGCGGAGCAAGGCCGGTTGCAGGTCTACCCCACCACTATCACATCCCTGCGGATACTACGCCGCGCGGTGAGCTTTTACAGCGGCCACAAAGCCGCACGAGATCGCACACTGTTGATCGATCCAGCCGCAGAGCATGTAACCTTCGTCAGCGATGCCGCACTTCTGGAGCGTGTGATCGGCAATATGATCAAGAACGCGCTCGAAGCCAGCGATCCCGGTGAGACTGTCAGCCTGTCGTGCGCGAACAACGACACGCAAGTACAGTTCAGTGTCCACAACCCGGCAGTGATGCCACACGATGTGCAATTGCAGATCTTCCAACGCTCATTTTCGACTAAAGGGCGGGGGCGCGGCCTGGGCACATATAGCATGAAACTGCTGGCTAAACAGTATCTTGGCGGCAGCGTGACCTTTGTCTCAACGCCGCAGCAAGGCACGATCTTTACGGTGCGGCTCCCGCTAAACACGTCCAACGTCTGACACACCCCTGCAATTGCTCACACAATCTGATGCTGTGCGACAGTTCATGCGCTTTGCTTATTGCGTCAAACGACACAAAGCAGTATCATCGTGCCGTTTTGGACTGGCCTTTTGCGTGCTGCTTACAGCCGATATGAGGGGAGAAAGTAAACCTATGAAGAAATATGGACTGCTTTTGGTTGCGCTGCTGGTATTGTCTGCCGCGTTGGCAGCGTGCAGTACTAAGTCGGAGGACTCGGCGAAGGACTACATGGAAGCCGTGTTGAAGGGCGATGTGGAAGAAGCCCAGAAATACGCTTGCGAGAGCTATGCAGAACAGACCGCGATCTGGGCTGAGATGATGGTGCTTGAAGATGTAGGCTTGGCCGTGAAGAATATCGAACTGAACTACGACCTGGGCAAGGGTAACAACCAGGAAGAAATATTGGTGACGGGTTCCTTCGAAATCGTTGAGTTGAGTATCGACGGCGATGAGGTTGCAGACTCGGCGAAAGAATACGAGTTGGCGTCCTCGCTGCGCGATAAGCACGATCTCGACGGTGATGGTGACGACGACGAACGCATCAACACGCGCATCGTCCTCACCATGCAGGAAGATGGCGACGACTGGTGTGTGGAAGGTCTCGAAGGCGGTTACCTCGATCCTGAGTTCGCCGACGATGACGCTGACGAAGACGTGGACGAAGGCGAGCATGAAGGCGACGACGTAGACGACGCGGCTGACGCCGACGATGATGATGATGATGCGGACGACGAAGAAGACGCTGAAGGCGCAGACGAGTAATCTACGCCGTCACGCCTGATTACCACAAAAACATCAACGCCCGGAGTGCTTTTGACGCGCTGCCGGGCGTTTTGGTTGTACGGCTATGGTGTTCAATGCGCACGAGCATATGACCATACGCCCGTGCGAACCGCAATCGTGCTGCAACGCGAGCGCGGCCTCAGTGCAACATCTGCCGCGCGGCCTCCACTGCCGAGTCCATCGCGCCGAAGATATACACGGCATAACGGCGACCCGCATCATCAGCCACCAGACCCCGCAGCCGGTTAAACAACACGTCCGAGGTTACGATCACCAGCCCGCACACCGTATCATGATGCAGCACATTGTCCAACGCGTCCATTTCGCCCGCGTCGGGGAACCCCTCAAACTCGCGCATATCCGCCAGTACCACCACCGCATCCGGTCCGTCCTGCAATGCCTGCGCCCGCTCCGCGCATAACGTCCGGTAGGCTTTGAGCGTCAACGTCCCACGATACGTTACAATCAGCACCGGTAATTCACGATGCCAAGTCATTTCAGTAGACATCACGCCCACCTCCACACAACAATTGAAAAACACAAATGTGCCCCTTGCAACTACTATACACTACAACTCAAAAACGGGATACAGACGGGGAAACCGTAGCTGTATCCCGACTATGCATGCATCAATTGCACCACGCAGCGCGACGTGCTACCGTCGCCGAGCGCCCAGTAGTTTGCTCAGCAAGCCCGCACCCAGGAACAACGCCCCGCCCACTGCCGCCGCACCAATCGCCGCCAGCCGCGTCGCTTCTTCGGGATCGACGCCCGGCATCACCACCTCGCCGTCGCCGTACTCCGTGAACAGACGGCCCCACTTGGTATCGAGCGCCGACTCCACACGCGGACGCCCCACAAACGGATACCAATAATAGTTATGATAAACGTTGCTCGCCATATAGCTCCAGGGCACCAGCGGCGACCGCAACAGCAGCCCCTCGAAGCCCTTCAGCCAGCCGTGATAGATCATCTTCTGGCCTTTAGAAGCGAACGTGTCGGTCTGGACAAAGCCGAAGCGCGGCAGGTCTTTCTTTTCCATACCCACGATCTCGATCTCGCTCGGATTGCCCACCCCCAGCCCGCGCTCGTGGCCCAGCCGGATGAAGTCCAACCCCATCGGATCGAAGCCCTGAATGTACGCGCTCACGGAGTCCATCGCGACCTGGTCCGCCGACGCGATCAGGATGTCCTTCTCGTGCCAGTGCATCGCGCGCGGCCCCGGTCCATCACCCGCAAACGTGCCATCCATCACCGCAAACACACCGCTGTGGATGTCGCGCTGGATTTGCAGCAGGTCGACCACCGTTTCGTGGATCACCGCGTGCGTCCAGTGACGTTTGCGGCCCAACAGCCCGCCGAACGCATTTTTCATCGCGCCCGTGATCGTCGTGAAGACGTGCGTCTTGACCGTCGGCAGTTGGATGATGTTGCGCC
>CBEVZO010000277.1:0-5672 GCA_965554365.1 uncultured Anaerolineae bacterium | reverse complement strand
GGCTGCCAGGTTCGGTCGTTATACAGGGGGCGTGAAAAGCAAAAGGTTCCAAAGTGTTCGGCACAGTATCGCTCCATCTGCCGGTAGACCTTGCCGCGTTTTGACCAGCCACGATTGATATCTCGGCGCTGGAAAAACAGGTTGATGTCTAGCCCTCCACCGGACATATGTGCAATAAAATGTCCCTTATCATACTTGCCCTCGCCGCGCAGGTTGGTGGGGCCTAACCAGCCGCGTATCCGACTTTTGTCTCGTTTGGTTTTGGGTGGTTGGGAACGTCCGTAGACTGCTACGATGCGCGATTCTACACGGGGATTTTCGGGATCGCCATCATCATAGGCGTTTCCCATATCGTATAAGTAGGTCAGCTTGCCGAGAGGGATGGCTACAATGTCGAGTTCGGCAGGGGAATATGGGTAATTGTCGGTAAACGTCATTTTTTCATAGTCGCCACACCAAAAGGCAGGCAGTTTGACGGATAAGAATTGGATGACAGTGTCGTGGTCACCCTCCGGTGCATTATTCAGAATATCTGTGTAGTGCGATACTGTCGGATTCATATCTGGCGCTGTCCTAACGTTCCCCTAAACTTTCCTCACAATGCTCACCAGCGGGGATTCTGCCGCCGCGTTTTACCCACGCCGTTGCCCAAAAGTCCCGCAGGGTCGATTGCCGTGTAGGTAGAGTCTAAACAGTTGCCGCCGCGCCGTCAATCCACCAATATATGCCGCCACTGCGCGCGCATCATACGCACGAACTCCGCGTTGGGTGCGTCGAGATCGCGATCCGCTAACGCGATCAGCACCGGTTCGTCGGTCAACGGCGGCATATCGTCCAGATCGAGATATACCAATCGCCCCGCCGCCACGTGTTCGCGCACAAAGTTCTCCGGCAGCAGGGCGAGGCCGTGTCCATGCAGCAACAGTCGTTCCGCCATCACTGCGGGCAAGTCGATCATCGCGCCACCGCTGCCACGCCGCGCCTGTTCCGCGATGCTCTCCGACAACGCCGTGACCGCATGGCTCAAGCGCACCCGGAACACGGTATACGCGAAGGTGTCTTCGATGCACAGCACGTCGCCTGCCGCCTGGCGCTGCGCCAATGGATGTTCTGCGGCAGTCACCGCGCGCACCGTATCGCGAAAATGTGCCAACGCGCGGAAATCCTTACTCCAGGGGCGGCCCGCGATCAAGCCGAGCGTCGCTTCTCCACTGTACAGCAGCTCAAAAATTTCTGCGTGCAGCCGCACCCGCAGCACCAGGTCCACCGCCGGACGTTCGCGGCGAAAACGCACCATCGGCCCCGGCAGCAAGTACATCGCGAACATATTCAGCGCCGCGATCTGTACCTCGCCCAATCCGCCCGCCAGATGATCGCGCACCGCCGCCTGTCCTTCTGCGACGGCGGCCAATACGCGCTCAGCATGGGGCAGAAAACGCCGCCCTAATGCGGTCAGACGAATGCCGCGCCCGGTGCGTTCAAACAACGCGCCACCGAGTTCGCGCTCTAAGGCTGCGATGCGTGCGCTGATCGATGGCTGCGTGATATTCAGCGCTTCCGCCGCCTGGGTGAAGCTCCCTTCACGCGCGGCCCGTTCAAATGCTTCGATCTGGCCTAATTCCATAGGTTACGCCCGATCTATAGAAAATATCTATGTCAACTATAGAGAGTATTGCCTTCCATTATAGATGAAAGGGGCGTATAGTGGAATTACGATAAAAAAACGAGAGAAAAATAGAGAGGAGCATCACTATGTTTGGTTGGATTCCCCGCCTCCTCGCCTGGATCGCACAATGGCACAGTGCCCACCGCGCAGGTCAGATGACCGCACCGCAACGCGATCCCGCGACACTGCTCATGATCGAGCAGCAAATGCAACAGTGGCGTTAGACACCATCGCGTCAAACGAAACAGTGGTGTTGAGTACACACTCAACGCCACTATAGTTAGAACCTGTTTGTCAGTGCGCCAGGGTCCCTATCCAAAGGGACAGGCGAGACACATAATCTTCTTCCTCATTTCCAACCTTTTTTGTGTGAACGGTAGGACTCGCTCCCACCAGATGCACCAAGGTCTTCCACAAGAAATACTGTACTATGCCTCGCCTGGAACGTGCTTTCAGCATAGCATGAATAATGTAAATAAGTCAAACCGCCTTAAACCTATTTACATACGTTATCCACACATCATAAACGTGTCAGATGCAGCACCAGATTGCCGCGCTGGAACACCGTGCGCCGGATGCCCGCGCCGCGCGAATTCGCGCTCTAGCGCAAACGCCGATTTGCCCCGCCGCCGCAGATCGCGCATACTGATCGACGGTGGATCGTGAGTCACAGCAGGGGGCCAAGTATGGCGCAACACACGCGTGCCGGAAGGCGCAGGGAACAGTGGATCATCGCGGGGATCGTCGTGGCCCTGCCGGTCGCGGCGTTGGTGATCGTGTGGCTAGCGCGAGGGTCCGGCGACAGAGGCAACGATGCTCAAGGTGTGCAGGCGCTCACGGATGTGTATGCGACCAGCACACAGATCGCCGCGTTTATTGGGGGCGAGGAGGGTCGTTTCACGCAGGAAGCCGCGACGCAGCACGCGATCAGGACCAGCACCATGCGCGCCCGCGAGACGCAGATCGCCGCTGCCACGCATACGGCGCAAGCTGCCGCTACACAGACCGCTGTCCAGGCGCAGACCATCAGCGCGCAGCAGTGGCAGGTTGCCGCGACGCAAACCGCCGCTGTCCCGCCTACGCAGACCGTGCAGGCGATGCGTACCTCCATGCAGAGCGTGCGCGAGGTCCGGCAGACGCAAGCCGCAGAACTCGAACGCCTGACGGCAACTGCTGAGAGTGCCGCGCCGGACATTATCACACTAACGCCTGCTGCGCCGCTGCTGATCACGCTCACGCCGACGCTAGAGCCGGGTGTGATTCACACACCGATGCCCGCTGCGACTGCGGGGCCGGACGATGTCGCTGCGGAACCCACTGCGACTCTCACGCCGGAGCCAAGCGCCACGCTGACCGCGTCACCGACCGTCACCCCGTCGCCCAGCCCGACGGCGACATTCACTGCGACGCCGTCCGTCACCCCGTCGGATACGCCATCGCCCACTGCGACACCGACCGAAACCCCCACGCGCACGCCAACTCCGACCGCGACCCATACCGTTACACCGTCACCCACTGTCACATTGACGCGCACGCCAACTCCGACCAGCACACCAAGCAGTACGCCGTCCGTGACACCTTCGCTGACACCGACGCACACGCCTACTGTCACGCTAACCAGCACCCCTACGCCTGCGTCCGGGGGTGGGGGCGCTGGCTTTGACTGGCTGCCGTATCTCGGTTTTGGCGTGCTGGTGATCGCGTTGGGGTTGGTGCTGCTTGCGCCGGTGGTGCGGTTGTTCACGCGGAGAGGTGGCTCCAATTAAGACACCCCGCGTGTGCGATACTGTGGGCGAATTCAGAAAAACAGCAATGGGACGCAGATGAACGCGGATAAACGCAGATTGAAAACAAAATCTGTGTGAATCCGTGTCCCATTGAGTGTTTTGCTTGTGCGTGGGGAGGGGCGTATCGCAACACGCCCTCGTGTGTCGAGTTTCTGCTTACCTCTACGCGCCAACACCCGCCACCTCCTCACGCACATCCGCGCGCGACGTGGGTATGGAGAACTTGAACGCGTTGCCCTCACCCGGCGTACTCTCGACCCTTCTCACGCTCTGCCGAACCTGCTAGAATCAACGGGTTAACATACAGGACTGAAGGACAGATCATGAGAAAACCGCTTGTCGCCCTGGTGGGGCGACCCAATGTAGGCAAATCATCGCTCTTTAACCGGTTGGTTGAGATGCGTAAAGCTGTAGTTTCGGATATACCGGGTACGACGCGCGACCGCATCATGGACGAGGCCGACTGGCGCGGCACGGTCTTCGATGTGGTGGATACTGGCGGGCTGGAGATTTATCAGCCGAACGAAGACAAAGAAACCGACAGTCCGTTAGAGGTCGGCAGCCGCTTTTTCACGCGTGAAATTCGCTCGCAAGCGATGGCGGCCATCTCGGAAGCAGATGTGATCGTGCTGGTGGTGGACACGCTGCAAGGCGTCACCGCCGCCGATGAAGAAGTCGCGGAGGTGCTGCGCCGCACTGACAAGCCCGTGATCCTCGCGGCGAACAAGGCCGACAATCCCGCGCGCCGCGAAGACGCATTCGAGTTTTATGGGCTGGGCATGGGCGAGGTGTTCGCGGTGTCCGCGCTGCACGGGACCGGAACCGGCGATCTGCTGGACGCGATTGTGGAGGCGCTGCCCTTCCGCGCGGAGGAAGACGTGGACGCGGAAGACGAGTCGCTGAAAATCGCCATCGTCGGGCGTCCGAACGTGGGCAAGTCGTCGCTGCTGAATAAGCTGTTGGGACAGGAGCGCGCGATTGTCTCGCCGGTGGCGGGCACCACGCGTGACGCCATCGATACGCCGCTCACCTGGAACGAAATGCCGGTCACATTGATCGATACGGCGGGCATCCGGCGGCGCGGCAGGATTGATCCTGGCATTGAGAAATACAGCGTGATCCGCGCCCACAAGGCCATCGGGCGCGCGGATGTGGTGCTGCTGCTGATCGACGCGACCGACGGTGTGACACAGCAGGATATGCATATCGCGGGTTTCGTCCTCGAAGAGATGAAAAGTGTGGTGGTGGTGGTCAACAAGTGGGACGCCATCGAAAAAGACGCGCACACCATGCACCAATACATGGAGCAAGTGCGCAGCGACCTGAAATTCATGCCGTTTGTGCCGGTGTTGTTCATCAGCGCGCTCACCGGGCAGCGCATT
This sequence comes from uncultured Anaerolineae bacterium, assembly GCA_965554365.1. GTDB lineage: Bacteria > Chloroflexota > Anaerolineae > Aggregatilineales > Aggregatilineaceae > CAYRNY01. The sequence goes on along the minus strand of CBEVZO010000277.1, from coordinate 837 downwards.
CACCAGGTGGTCGAGGCGGCGGTGCAGGTGCAGGAAGAACGCATGGTGCGTATCCCCACCAGCGCACTGAACAAGATCATCCGCGAGGCGATGTTGCGTCACTCGCCGCACACCAAACAACCGCGCCCCCTGAAGGTTTTCATGGCGCAGCAAGTGCGCGTCGATCCGCCGACGTTCTTGCTGCATATCAATGACCGGCGGCTGCTGCACTTCACCTATTTGCGCTACTTGGAGAACCAGATTCGCCGCGTGTATCCGTTCACGGGCACGCCGATCCGGTTCAGTGTGCGTATGCGCAGCAAGAAGGAAAAGGAGTAGGGGGCGCGCCTCACCCCCTAAATCCCCCATGCCCCCGCGTGATCTACGATCGCGATATCGCGGGCGGAGAAAGGGGTCGCTGGTCGCGTGGATGAGTTTGAAGTCCCTCTCCGCGTGCGATACTGTTGGCGAACCTGTTTTTGTAGGGCGTAGGGCTTGCCCTACCCAACCGGGCGACGCAAGCATCGCCCCTACAAAACACCCATGAATCGAGTTCGCCAACAGTACCGCGTGCGGAGAGGGGCTTAACTGCGTGCTTGCTCCCCTCTTTCTCCGCCTGCGGGGAAAGGGGGGCTGGGGGGGATAGGGGCCAACATGCACCAATCACGTTATTTTGTAGTCCTACCTGTGCAGGGACCGCAGAGGAAAAACAAAAGACAAGGGAAGAACTCTTTTTTTCCTTCTTTTCTCTGCTTTTTCTCCGCGCTCTCCGCGTCCTTTGCGGTTAGATTTGTATTTGAATGACTGACGTTACGCAGAGAGACGAACAAGCTGGAATTCGTCTAGAGCATCGAAAGC
>CBEVZO010000276.1:0-5695 GCA_965554365.1 uncultured Anaerolineae bacterium | reverse complement strand
GCGCGTTTGCGGTGTTCGGGGCGCGTTTTGGGCTGACGCACGGACTGCACATCACCACACGCAGCGATTTTGACAGCACGCTTGGCCTCGGCAGTTCATCCGCCACTGTAGCGTGTACGCTGTATGGGCTGAGCCGATTGTTAGATGTGCCGCTATCGCCGCGCGAGTTGTTTGATTTGGGGCTGGACGCGGTATTGCAGGTGCAGCGTACCGGTTCCGGCTTTGATCTGGCCGCGACGATCTACGGCGGGACGTTGTATTATGCGAATGTGCCGCCGCGCGAGATTGTGCCGCTGGATGTGCCCGATCTGCCGCTGGTGGTGGCGTATACAGGCATCAAGGCGGATACGGCGACTTATGTGGGACGCGTCACCCATCGCTTGGTGCGTTGGTCGGACGCGATGACGGGCATTTTTGATACCATGCAGCAGTTGGTATTATCGGGGCGGGAAGTGTTGGAAGCGCGCGATTGGGTGCGTTTGGGCGAATTGATGGATATGCAGCATGGGTTAGCACACGCTATTGGAGTGGATACGCCGGAAACGGCGGCGTTGGTGTTCGCGGCGCGCGAGGCGGGTGCATACGGCGCGAAGCTCAGCGGGGCGGGCGGCGGTGATTGCATCATTGTGCTGGTTCCGCCCGAAAAACGCTCTGTGGTGGAAGCTGCGTTACAAGCAGCGGGCGGCGAGATTGTGCGGATTGCATCTCATGCACCGGGGGTGCGTTTGGAACCGGAGGCGAATTAGAGTGATGAGCGACCACAAAGCAACGGCGCAAAGCTGCGCCAACATCGCGTTTATCAAATACTGGGGCCGCAAGGATCACGCGCTGCGGCTGCCGCTGAATGGCTCCATCTCCATGAATCTCGACAACGCGACGACGATCACCACAGTTGCGTTTGATGCAGCGTTGAACGCGGACGCGGTGCAGATCGAAGGGACGGATACGCCACCTCAGGCGGCAAACCGCGTCTCACAACATCTGGACCGCGTGCGCGCACTGGCGGGGATTAGCACGCGTGCGCGTGTCGTATCGCGTAACTCTTTCCCGATGGGCGCAGGGATCGCGTCGTCGGCTTCGGCGTTTGCGGCGCTAACGGTGGCGGCGGTTCATGCGGCGGGCCTGGACGTTGACGAGCGTGCATTGACGGTACTGGCGCGGTTGGGATCGGGGTCGGCGTGCCGGTCGATTCCGGCGGGGTTTGTGGAGTGGCACGCGGCGGATACCAGTGCAGACTCGTTCGCGGAGCAGATCGCGCCGCCCGCACATTGGGACTTGCGCGACCTGATCGCCATCGTGCAGACTGAACACAAGAAGGTGGGGTCTACGAAGGGGCACGAGTTGGTTGATCCGAGTCCGTTTGCGGCGGTGCGGCTCGCGGAAGCAGAACGCGCGCTGCCCATCGTGCGGGCGGGATTGCTCACACGGGACTTTGCGACATTTGGGTTGGCGACAGAGGATGAAGCGATCCGGATGCACGTTGTCGCGATGACGGCGCAGCCCAGTGTGTTGTATTGGTCGCCGGAGACGGTTCGTATTATCCACGCGGTGCGCGACTGGCGTGCGGCGGGCCTGCCCGCGTATTTCACGATTGACGCGGGTGCGAACGTGCATGTGTTGTGTGAAGGTCAGCACGCGGCTGCGGTGGAATCCCGGCTGCGGGCGCTGGACGGTGTGCAGGACGTGATCGCCAACCGCCCTGGTCCAGCCACGCAACTTACCGACGCACATTTGTTTTGATGTGCTGAGGCAATAAAAAATCAGCAGAGGTGATCTGCTGATTGTGTGTACCCCCACCAGGACTCGAACCTGGGCCTCTGCCTCCGGAGGGCAACGCTCTATCCTCTGAGCTATGGGGGCTAACTACACCCATTGTACCAATATTGCACTGAGCGTCAAGCCTCGGCGTTGGTGTCGTTGGCATCTGTGGGCGCGTCGGGTGTTTCTGGCGCGCCAGAAACGTCAGGCGCGTTTTCCTGCACCATTGGCGCAACTTCGGCATGGGTCACGCGCAGCAGTTCGGTGCTGGTCAGCTTGAGCATCGCATTCTTTGCTCCGCCGCCTGCATAGATTATCTCATGTTCGCGCACTGCCGGGTCCATGAATGCCGGAATATGTTCTCTGAAGCCTACCGGAGGCACGGCTCCTACCTCGTAGCCAGTCAGGTTGAGTACCTGGTTAGCGTTGGCCGGTTTGACGCGCTTACGGCTCACACTCAGGCGTTCGGCCAGCTTACGTGCATCAACGCGGCGTGTGCCATTCGCGTAAACCACGAATGGGCGATCATTGACCATGAACACCATCGTTTTGACGATCTGTTCCTCGGATACATCCAACGCCTCGGCAGCTTTCGCGACTGTTGGTGTCGGTGCGTCGGGGAATATAATTTCTGCGTTGATCTTGTGTTCTTCGAGATAGGCTTGCAGGTGTTTCGGCTCTAGTGACATCACAATGGGGGTGCCTTTGTCCTCGGCAAAGAGTAATTCCACCTCGCCGTCGGTGATTGCCATCAATGTTTTACCTGCAACGACACCTTGCTGTGATACTAATGCGGCATCTAGCGCCGCGAAATCGTCGAATGAGAGTTCGAGAATCTGACGATACGGCGTTTTTCCACCGGGGCCGCCAATGACGTTGCTTTGTACGATGCGGCGCACACCGGGCATTTTTTTGAGCAAGGCCAGCGCGCGTGTAAAGTCCATTTCGAACTTGGGGGAGGTGACATTTTGCTTGAAAAGAATGATGAGTTTAGCCATGTGTCTGTTTACCGATCCTGTTGGTAACGTTGGAAGCTGCGCCCGAAGATGACGCCAACCAGAAACGCGATCATTACGGCTTGCCAGGGTTTGTGGCGCATTATCAATGTCGCATCGCCCGTCATCTGGTCGAAGGTGTGGCTGTGCAGGTACACTGCCGCGCGTTCCATCGCCGAGGTCAACTGCTGTGCTTGCTGGATCACCACATCATCGCCGGAGCGATACGCTTCCGCACGAATGCGCTCGGCGTTGGTGATCAGTTGGTCAGCCGCCGCATCTTTGGTGTTGTATACGCGCTTGATGACGGTGCGGCGCGCCTCACGCAGCGGCGTCGACGCCCGTGCCGCATCGTTCTGATCAGGTGTCTGATTCCCGTTATCGGATGTGCTGGTCATGAGTATGTCCTTTTTCCGGGCGGTTGTCGGACCCCGCCGATCATGCTACATTACCACTAATTGGTTAGTTGAAAGTTTTTAGTGGTTAGTTGCGCAAGCCTTTGGCTGACGCTGTGTGCTGAAAAACTAACACTAAAAACTACGCACTAGTGTAAGATGACCGCGCCGGTGAGACAAAAACTGCTCTCTGGCTAGTGTTAACGGGTGGCGAAAACATGAGTTCTCACAACGTTCCCTATCCCTACCCGCACCGCCGCACGCCTGTCCCTCGCAAGCATTTGAATCCCTGGGTGCTGCGGTTCTTGATGCTGTTTATTGCCGGTGCGCTGCTGCTGTTTTTTGTGTTGATGATCATGGTGGCCGGATACGAGTTTCTGCATCAAGACGAGATTTTCCCCGGCGTTTCGACTGTCATGGGGCTTGATCTGGCGGGCATGACGCGTCAGGAAGCCTATGCCGCGCTCGATGAGAATTTCACGTATGATGACGCGGCGACATTCACGTTCCTCTATGGTGGTCAGTCGTGGGAATTCACGGCGGCGGAGTTGGGCGTGCAGATGGATGTGGACGCGACCGTTGACGCGGCCTATCATGCTGGACGCAGCGGTGATCGCCTGGATAATTTGGTGGACCAGTATGACATCTGGACCAGTGGTTATGCGGTCGCCCTGGTGATTGTCTATAACCAGGGTGACGCCGAACGTTTGCTGACCGAAATCGCGGCGACGTATGTCAACCGTGCGGTGATCGACGCGACGCTCACGATCCGCGATGGGCAAGCTGTACCTGCTGCAAGTCAGATCGGGCGAACGGTTGATGTGGCGGCGACATTGAGCGTGTTGCGGCACGAAGTCCTGGCACTGAGCGCGCACAGCACGATCAATCTGGTGGTGAATGAAACGCCGCCTGCGGTGTGGGATACGACAGCGGCGGCGGAACAGATCAATGTGATGCTCTCCGCCCCGGTCGAATTTTACATGGACCCCGCCGATGGGATTGCAGAACCCTGGATATCACAGGTGTCGTCGCTGGAGGAGATGTTGGCGCTTGTGCCCACGCAAAACGACGACGGCACAGTAGAATATGAAGTGACACTCAGTCTGGATCAAACGCGCGCGTTCCTTGAAAGTCTCGCCCCCGACCTGACCAGCTATCCGGTCAATGCGCGCTTTATCTTTGATGATGAGACAGAGCAGTTAGAAGTGCTGGAACCCAGCAGCCCAGGCCGTGCGTTGGACGTGGAAACCACCGTCGCGCAGTTCGAAGCTGCGATCTATGCCACGAATCCCGCTGACCGCCGTGTGCAGTTGGTGTTCTATGATGTGCCGCCGCAGATTCCCGATACGGCGACAGGGTTGCAACTGGGCATCACCGAAAAAGTGGTCCAGAAGACGACCTATTTTTACGGCTCCACTGCCGCGCGGCGCGTGAATATCCAGGTGGCGACAGCGAATTTTCACGGGTTGGTCATCCCGCCGGGCGGTGTGTTCTCGTTCAACGAGTGGTTGGGCGATGTGAGTACTGCATCCGGTTATGAGCAGGGGTTGATTATCGTTGGCAACCAGACGATTACCGGCGTGGGCGGCGGCGTGTGCCAGGTCGCGACTACTGCGTTTCAGGTGGCGTTTTACGGCGGTTATCCGATCATGGAGCGTATCGAACATGCCTATCGTGTGGCCTACTACGAAGAGGGTGAGGGCGCGGGCATGGACGCCACTGTGTATTCGCCGATTGTGGACTTCCGTTTCGTCAATGACACGCCGTATCACCTGCTGATCGAAACGTACTACAACGCCGCCAACAGCACACTCACCTGGAAATTCTACAGCACCAGTTTGGGCCGCCGTGTGGAAAAGGATGGGCCGTATATCCGTAACCAGACGCCTGCCCCCCCCGCTATCTATCGTGCCAACGCGGAGTTGTCACCGGGGCAGATTCGACACGTCGATTACGCGACTTCCGGTGCGGATGTATTTGTGTACCGCACGGTGTATGAAGGCGACCGTGTGATCATCGACCGCGAGGAGTTCCACAGCCGGTATGTGCCCTGGGCGGACCAGTACGAAGTTGCGCCGGGTGATCCGCGTATCAACAACTGAGCAATTGGTGCAACCAGTGTTCCTGATACGGGCGTTTTCCTGACTGGAGACGCCCGTTTTTTTGTCGTACACGTTGCACCGAACACCTGTTCGCGCTACACTTTACACAGAGTGATAATTCCCTGTTGATGGAGCGAGGCTAATGGCGAAAGCGCGCGTATATTACGAATGCCAGGAATGTGGGCGGCGATCCCCGCGTTATATGGGCAAGTGTCCCAATTGCGGCGAGTTCAATACCATGATCGAGTTGGTTGAGGAACCGGCGACCAAGGCTGCCACGCGCAAAACTGTTGCTTTGCGTTCGACTCCGCAGCGCCTCAGCGAAGTATCTGCGGAGGCCGGAGAACGCTATCCCGTGCCGGGGGAGGAACTTGCGCGCGTGTTGGGCGGTGGCCTTGTGCCGGGCAGTGTGGTGTTGATCAGTGGCGATCCGGGTATTGGCAAG
>CBEVZO010000275.1:0-5707 GCA_965554365.1 uncultured Anaerolineae bacterium | reverse complement strand
CCTCCCAGATAGCAATGCGCCGGCCCCCGCAGTCGTGATGCTGCACGGGTTCACGGGCAACCACATCGAGAGTGAGCATCTGTTTGTGCAAGCGGCGCGCACTCTATGTGTGGCAGGATTCGCCGTGCTGCGCTTCGACTTTTTCGGCTCCGGCAACAGCGACGGCACATTCGAGGACATGACTGTTGAGACGGAAATCGCCGACGCGCGTGCCGCCTTCGACTGGCTGAGCGACCAACCGGGCATCGACGCCGACCGTTTCGCAGCCCTGGGCCTGTGCCTGGGCGGCGCAGTGACGGCGTTTGTCGCGGCACAGGATGAACGCGTACAGGCCGCCGTGTTCTGGAACGCGATAGCACTGCCGGACCTGCACTTCACCGACATCCCGCGCACCGGTCCTGATACGGGCGTGGTCGGCGGACTGCGGGTGAGCGCACAATTTCTGCACGAATTTGCTGCGCTCAACATCGCGGGCGCGGCGGAGCAGTATCCCGGCCCGGCGTTGATCGTGCGTGGCACGGGCGACGTGGTGGTGATGGGACGCGAAGCAGAGGTACTCGCGGCGGCGCTCGGTGATCGTGGCACGCTACACTTGATCACAAACGCCGATCACACGTTCCTACACCCGGAGTGGCGCGCTGAGTTGTTTGAGGTCACTTTCAACTGGTTACGCGACGTGTTGTAAACCTGACCTCACCCCCTAACCCCCTCTCCTGCCAAGCCGGAGAGGGGGAATACACCGCGCCACTACTGCCCTCGCTTCGTGTACGGGGAGGGGGCGCAAACAAGTTCGCATTGGGGGAGGGGTAAACTTAAGCTAACAAACACCATGACCACACCACACACCAACGGCGGCATTTCCTACACCACCATCGGCCCGTACATCATCATCGGCAAGATCGGGCAAGGTGGCATGGCAACCGTGTATCGCGCCTATCACAAAATGGGCGGGCACGCGGTGGCATTGAAGGTGCTGTCGGCACATCTCAGCGACCAACAAGAATTCCGTATACGCTTCGAGCGTGAGGCACATGTGCTGCTGCAATTCGAGCATCCGCACATCCTGCCGGTGTACGACTACGGTGAGGACGGCGAAGACGCCCAAACGCTCTATCTCGTGATGCAACTGCTCGATGGGCGTTCGTTGGCCGGTGAGCTTACCGAAAAGCCGCTGCCCCGTGAGGAGATCGGGCGCTACACGCGCCAGGTTGCCAGCGCGCTAGACTACGCCCACGCACGCGGCATCATTCATCGCGACATCAAACCGTCTAACATTCTGCTGGATACGGGCAATGTCCCGCTGCTTGCAGATTTTGGTGTGGCGTACACCACCGCCACCGGCGACCGCCTGACCTCCGCCGGGACGTTTGTAGGGACCGTCGCCTATGCCTCACCTGAACAGTGCCGGGGCGAACCGCTCGACCGCCGCAGCGACATTTACGCGCTGGCCGTCCTCGTGTTTCAGATGGCAACGGGCCGCCTACCCTTCGTATCAATAAGCGCGCTGGCAATAATCAAGCTGCACCTCACCGAAAAACCACCGAATCCGTTGGCGTTTAACCCCGCGCTGCCCTTGAGCATCTACGCTGTGTTGTTCCGAGGACTGGCGAAGAACCCCGCCGACCGCTACCCTTCCGCGATGAAGTTCAGCGAAGCGGTCGATGCCGCGCTGAGCCTGCATGTGCTGCCCGCAGCAGATTCCAGTGAGGATTGGCTGGTGGGCGATATTTCCCCGGTCACGTTCGACGACGCCGCGTCAGACCATCCCCGCACGGACGATACGACACCGGCTCCACCACACGCGGGTGACGCGATCCCGCTGCCCCCCTTCGGCACGTATCGCCCCACTGAGGAAGCAACCGCCCCCGCTGCGCCGCCCACCGCTCCGGCTGCCGACAAATTCGACACGGGCGACTACGCCGCGACCACCGTTCTCGACGATATCACATTCGACGACGACATCACGTTGGACGACGATTTCACGACCGCTACCCAGGCTGCTGATCCCCTCCCGGCAGCCGATGACATCCCATTCCCACCGCTGGACGATGCACCGCCCAATCCCCCTCACCCCACGCCCAGCGTAATTCGCCCGCTCACAATAGAAGGTCTCATAGAAAAATCTGCGGCCCGCCACACCAACCGCACCGGCATCGCGATCCTGATCCTGGTAGTACTGACCGCCCTGATCGTGATCGCGCTCACCCTGCGCAGCGACAACGCCACACGCTACACTACGCGCGACGATCCCACACTGGGCGTGACGTTTGATTATCCCGAAGATTGGACGGCGCAAGTGGGGTTCGCGGCAGTGTTGACAGACGAACCGACCGCCACTGTCGCGATCAGCGATCAGCCTGTGTTGGTCGGGGAGTCATATGCGAGTGCGCGGCTGGTGATCGTGCTGCAACAGGTGGACCCGGTCGCCGTATACAACGTGCCGCCGGAATGCCAGTCCACATTGGAGGCGGGGCCGCAGGAAACGTTCGTATGCATGGCGCGCGAGGGTTACACAACGCCGGTGTATGAGGATTTCGCGACCGAATTCGGCGCAGGCATCAAACTGCCGGGGACACTCCCGCCAACGCCCGCCTCCATCCCCGCGATCCTGCTCCCGACCGGCGCGCGTTCATGGCTGGCGGTGATGATTGTGCATTGGAATGATTATGACAGCGCGCAGAGAATGCTCGACGACGTGGCGCGGTCTGTGCGGTGAAAGTTAATGGAAATCGCCTACTACATAATCACGCGCACAGCGGAAGCCAATGTCGATTGACGTGTGATCGGGGTTCCCCGCTGCACGACCAGCAGCACGCAAATAAGCAGCATCGCTAATAAACGACCCTCCACGCAACGTGTGTTTGTCATCTGCCAGCAGATTTTGAGGACTAACCGCACCATCCGGCAATAAGTAGTAGTACTCCCGATCGTACCAATCCGCGACCCATTCCCATACACTACCACTCATATCCAGTGCATTGACCCAGGATGCACCTTGTGACCGACTACCTACATCCGCCGTTTGATTCCCAGAATTATTCAGGTGCAGCACATTCACTCCCACAAATTCATCGCCCCAAGGATATTCCCAACTCTCTGGGCCACGCGCCGCATATTCCCATTCCGCCTCAGTGGGCAACCGCCCATCCCGACTCGTACAAAAATCACGCGCCTGCCCCCAGGTTACAGCTTCGCGAGGACGATTGTCGCCAACGTGTATACTACCAGAACCGTACTGGGCGTTAGTCACTTCCGTTTTGTCCAACCAAAATGGCGTCTCGAAACAAACACGGATTACTGGTCCTTCGTCATAGTCTGCGTCATCCGCTGCGCTGCCCATCATGAAACATCCTGCCGGGACAAACACCATCGTCACGCCATCAAAATCGCGCTCAATGGGCATCCAATTGGCATTGGACACACCCGCCGCGAAAAACGGGGTGAGCGTCAGTGTTGGCGTACTGGTGAATGTCCGCGTGACAGTGGGCGTGGGCGTCATTGTCAATGTCACAGTCGATGAGGGCGTGGATGAAGGAGTGAAAGTCGAAGTGACAGTCGAAGTGACAGTCGGCGTAGGTGTTTCGCTGGGTTTCATCGTGAGTGTTGCTTCAAAAATCCATTGCTGCGTGGCGTTTGGATATGGCGGTAATGTTAGTGTTGGCGTACTGGTGAATGTCCGCGTGACAGTGGGCGTGGGCGTCATTGTCAATGTCACAGTCGATGAGGGCGTGGATGAAGGAGTGAAAGTCGAAGTGACAGTCGGCGTAGGCGACAGCGTAGTCGTAGATGTCCAGGTCGCAGTGGGCGGAAATGTCACCGGAATGGTCCTGAATACCCGAACGCCATCGTCAAACGCCGGCTGAGTAGGCCGAGCGGTATCGGTGGCAGCAGGTACAAACGTTGCCGTTGGTGAAGGCGCGTCCGTCGGTTCTGGCGTGTCGGACGGCAGAGGTTCCGGCGTCTGTGTATGGGTGAGCAACGACGTAAACGTAGATTCCGGGGTGTGTGAGGGCTGCGGCGTGGCAGTAGCATCACCAGCGCCCGCGACCGGCGTGACATTCGCTTCCTGCGTTTCTGTGTCGCCGCCATCGCCACCCAGGACTCCACTGAGCAGCATCAGCAATACACCAACGGCTACTACCACAACACTTGCTGCGCCCAGCACCAGCCGAGAGCGCGGGAAGCGTGTATCCACAACACGTTGCGCCGGAACCAGTTCGCCGTCATCAGGGGGTGGCAGTGGATCAAGTACAATGCCCTCAAGCCGCAATGTAGCGTGTAATTGCGCCAGCGCGTGCCCGTAATCTTGCTCATGAAAGTCGATGTATTGCAAGCGATGTAACTGGAAATGCACACGTGTGGGCCGCCACAGCACAGGGATGATTGGATAACCGTAATCAAGGACGTATTGCCACTCATTTGCAACGTTCGCTGAGGCCATCGAGTCCGGCGAGAGGATCACAATCATTGCCTCGCAGGAGTCCAGACCCTCCTGAATTGCCGCACTCCAGTTCATTCCTACGGGGATATCCTCAACATCGATCCACACATCCGCGCCGAGATCGCTCAGGTCAGCGGCAAGGCGACGGGCGAAGGTTTCGTCCGTGCGGCTGTAGGAAATGAAAATACGCGCCATAGGATAGGGTTCTGTTCACTGCTGCCGGAGGCTACAATCAGTCGTGCGCTAAGTATAATACGCCGCCCGCAATCCAGCCAACGCTCCTAATGACGCCCCGCCCCATCTGTGCTACACTCTCGCGCAGGGTCAAAAGCACCACCACACGCACCAGGGAAAAACACGATGTCCAAACGCCTGCGCCTATGGTTTGAAACGCTGCTCGTCAACGCGCTGATCGTCTCGTCACTCTATCAACTGCTGGTGTATCTGGCAAACCGCCGCTTCTGGCTCCAGATTCCGCCCCCCCCCACCGACGAGACACCCGCCACGAGCGTGATCATCCCGCTGCACGGCAAGACTCTCGACACGTTGGCGCTGCTGCATGTCGCCGCGATCACTGGCCCGACCGACGATTACGAGGTGCTGCTGGTCGTGGAAGACGAGGCCGATCCCGTGTATCCTACCGCGCAAGAGGTCGCGCAGCATTACCCAGATACCGTGCGCCTGATCGTCAGCGGTTCGGCAGGCGAGCGTGTGGGGAAAATGCACCAGCTCAACGCGGGGTATCAAGCCGCGCGTGGTGACTTGATCGCGTTTGTGGACGCCGATGTGCAGCTCACCGCCGAACTCTGGACGACGGCGCTCGCCGCGTTGGACGATCCGGCAGTAGGAGCCTGCTTCGCCCCGCCCCTGGTCAAAGAACCGGAGCGCCTCACCCGCAGCCGCATCCCGACCGGCGGCGAGGTACTCACCGCGCTACACGTCAATCATGCACGCACGGCGGGACTGCCCTTCGCCGCACTCAGCAACCGCATTCGCGCAATGGCGAGCGGCTTCATCGTGATCCGCCGCCAGGTGTTGACCGAAGCGGGCGGCTTGCTGCATCTGCTGGACGAAGCACATCCACCTATGGCGCTGGGCCGCACCGTGCGCGAACTGGGCTATCGCATCGTGGCGCTGCCCGTCCCGGCGCTGATCCTGCCCGCACCCGAAACATTCAACGAGGCCACCGCGCATCTACAGCGCCGTCTCATCCTGAGCCGCGCGACCAACCTGCCGGACTTCATCACATGGCCGTTCACCAACCCG
>CBEVZO010000274.1:0-5714 GCA_965554365.1 uncultured Anaerolineae bacterium | reverse complement strand
GTATAGAAGCGGGTCGCGTCCTGGGGCGCGGAGTCTTCGCGGGCAGCGCAGGCGGTGTGGATCGGATCGGCGGCGGGGGTGTCATAGTCGGCGGGCTGCGCGGCGATGGTGGCACACACGTCGATCAAGAAGATGTTGCTTTGCAATTGCAGGCGTGTGTGGGTTTGTCCGGCGATCATGCCGGGGGGCATCGTCGGCACAGGCGATGGTCCCGGTGTTTCTGGCGGTGAGGTCGGCGTGACGAGGATCGGATCGCCGCCCAGGTTCTCCACCAGCGCGTCGCGCGTGTCGTCGGGGAGCAAGCCCTGTGTGATCAGCACGGTCCCGATCCCGACGAGGCACAGGCTCAGCACGGCGATGAAAATGAGTTTGGGCGTGCAGCCGCGTGCCGTCTGTACACGGGTGTGGGGTTGTGTGGCCCTCGAATCGGTCATGTATGCGTTGTCCCCTCGCTCAAACGTGGATCATCACCCTGATTGTAGCAGGAAATGGGACGCAGATGAACGCGGATAAACGCAGATTCAAAATACAAAAATCCGTGTATAGCTGTGTTTATCCGTGTCCTATTATGCATTTTGTGCATAGCATCGAGTTATCAGGCGTGTTTTAACCGGCGGCGATCTTGCACAGCGATCACTCTGCCAACACGACGCGCAAGATACGCACCTCGTCGTTCAGGAAGACGGTATCTGCGGCATACAGCGCGGGATCGTCGTCCATGCTGAAGCGCTCTTCAACGGCGGGACTGATGAACAGATACGCCTCAGCCAAGTCAGGATAGGCGGCGTGCAGCGCATCAGTGGCGCAGGGCAGATCGTCGCAGGCGCGGAAATTGTCATGCAGCGTCAACGCGCGATCATGTTCGGCGGGTTCCCACTCTGTGCCGAAGCGTTCCGCTGTGACGGTGCGGCGGGCGATGTGTGGGGCCCAGTCTTCGACCGTGCCGTTGTACAGGATCACGAGGTGCGCGTCCGGCGGAAGCTGATCGCGGCTCCATTCCAGCGCGTCGAGGATCGGGCGCGACATCACATGCGCGTTTTCTTGCTCGCGTGTGCGTCCGAACATGAAGACCGGGTGATCGATCACCACCAGCACGACATGCAGCAGCAGCAAGGTTACGATGCAGGCGCTTCCGACGCGCACTAGCAGCGGCACGCGCGGCGTGGCGTCGTCGGCGTGATCGTCCCACACAGCGGCGACGGCGCGGGATAGACGCGGCAGGATGCCATACACCAATGTGGTCCCGGCGATCATCGCGCCAGGGACCGGAGCCATCCATGCGCCCTCGCGCGGGACGCCCAGCAGCAGCACATACCACGCGGGCAGCAGCCAGTTGCGCCGTCCGACCAGCATATACAACACGCTCGCGAACATGAGCGTGTCCCACAGGACGTTAAAGCGCGTGCGCGTGACATCCAATTCCACCAGGAACGTGACGCGCGCCAGCAGCGAGTTGGTGATACCGCCTTCGTACTGGTCGGTGAATGTGCGCGTGAAGACCTCGAAGCCGTGATGGTGCGCCACCGTCACCCAGAACGGCGCGGACACCAGCAGTGCGAGCAGCCCCATCATGGTGATCTGGGCGATCACGGGTAGCAGGTGATCGCGGAGCGTGGCACGTAGTGGTGCGGGGGCGTCGGTCTGTGCCGCGTGATAGGCTTGCTCCCAGCGATAGAGCGCGAACACGGCGACGGTCGGGATCGCACCGAATGCGCTTCCCGGTGACGCGAGGACGCAGATACCCCAGGCGATGCCGCTGCCGACCAGCGTCCCGTATGTGGGCGACGCGATCCAGCGCGCCAACGCGATCCCCAGGATGATTATTGCGAGTCCGCCGGATGCCTCCGCCAGTCCTTCGCCGTAGAGATATTCCATGTAGGACACCGGCAGCAGGATGAACACGCTCAGCGCGACGATCTGTGTGCGGCGATCCAGGCCGAGTGTACGTATCAGCACCGCGAACGCGGGCACGGTCAGCGCGCCGGTGATCGGCGGCAGAATGTTGAACAGCGTCAGTTCAGGGATGCCGACACCATCGGTGAGCAGCGCCGCCACGTAGAAAGGCAGGGGCGGGTAGGCGTAGGGAATGCCGCCATCCGAGAAGAACGGAATCCAGCGTGGCAGGGCGTAATTGCCAGCGGCGATCTGCGCTGCAAACTCGGCATACAGTCCGCCAGCGGCATACGGAATGTCCAGCGGGATCACCAGTAGGTGGATCACGCGGCTCACCATGCCCAGGCCCAACAATACGATCAGCAACCGGGCTTCATGTGCGTGCAGCCAACGGTACAGGGATGTGAGGCGGTGTGTCATGGTGTGCGACTCCTGGGTGTGTGATACCAGAATTTTCATCTGGGCGCAGTGAGCAAGCGATTGGCGGTGGCACAGGGTAGAACATCACAGGCGCGGAAATTGTCATGCAACGTTAGGGCGCGCGCTTTGCGGCGGCTTCTGTACTCTGGCATGGCCCGCGCTCTACCACGTAATAGATCATGCCTACCGGGTACTCCATCACTACGCGCCGGACAATCGTCGCGTCTTCGGCGACGGTGTGCAAGGTGGTTTCCAGCATGTCGTACAGCGCGGGATCGCCATAGGCATACTCGATGATGTGTGTTATCCCGTAGCGGTCCAGGTACGCACACAACTGGTCGGTTTTGTAGTAGTGATTCAGGTAATCGTAGTTGTTCGCTAGCCCATCCAGGTTGAAGACCGGGTGCTTCGAAAAGTAGCCGATCTGGCCGGAGTTGAACGAGCCAATGCGCGCCTCGGCAGGCAAATGTGTGTTGCTCCACCGGGCGAGGTCAACGCGTGCTGCCCGCGAGAAGGTCGGGCCGGTCGGCTGCACCATGAGTGCCGTCACAATCAGCAGATTCGCCGCGATCAGTACGCTGGCTGTGCGGCGGACCGTGCGTAGCGCCGGGTGTGTTATCACCTGATCCCACACCACGCCAATGCCTACCACCAGACATAATGTCTGCGGGACGAAGTACCAGCTTGCGCCACTGTATTTCAGGAACGGTGTACTGAGCAGTGCAATGATCACAAAATGGGCCACGCAAAACACACCGAAACTCGCCAGCAATTGTTCCCGCCACGCGAGCCGCGCGATCTTCGACCAGGGCCATACCGGAGTCCCGGATTTGCGTTTTCCCCTGATCCACACAACCATTGCTGTGGCGCTGGTCGCCGTGAATATGGTCGTCAGCGGTAAGGCGATCTGTATGTGCAGCCGGTACAGCACCACGTCGCGCACGGCCTGGATCAGCAGCGAATAGACACCGTAAAACAGCATCAGGCCGATAGCATCTGCAACATTTTGGGCCAGGAAGCGCAGATGTGAGAGGCCGAACCAGCCGCCCAGGTCCGCCCGGTCGGCGGTGGTGCGATAATCCTTGACTGTGCCGCTGATGGGCATGATATGACCCTGCGCTTGGTAGTTCAACAGCAGATAGGGGACTACCACCGCCAGCACCACCAGCGCGACAGTCAGCAGCCGGGGTAAGCTGGTACTGAACGTCCCAGTCCGCCACGCGCGCCACACTAGCAACGCTCCCAGGACCGCGCCCCACAACGCCGCATCGATCCGTGCCAGCGTCAACAGCCCCAAAAGCGCGCCCAGTCCGGCATGACTTGTGTAGGTTGGGCGCAGCCGGTAGGCGTGGTGCAGCGTCAGCATCAGCAGACACGCATAGAGCGGGCTTTCCAACCCGGCGGTTTGATTCAGCGCCAGACCGGGCGTGAACAACCACAGCGCGGCAATCACGAGTGGCAAACTGCGGCGCTGCGGGACTATGACACGTACCAGCCGGTACAGCAGTACCGCCGACAGGATATGCAGCCCGCAGGCAATCAGCATGAAGACACGCACCAACCCATCGCCATAGAGATCGCCGCCGAGTTGGTGATAGCCCCACGCTACCACCGACAGCACTCCCGCCCACAACGGTTGTACGCCCGACGTGGCATTGATGCCATCAAATGACCATATGCCGATGCGTGCCCAGTTGCGCGCCACCGTGAAATAGTAAAACGCATCATCGTTGCGGTAGAGCATGGCTTTGTTGCCGAACATGACCATGAATGGATAATAGACGCTGGCGATCAGCACTTGTAGCAGCAGGATGCGTCCTGGCGTGACTGGTTCCGGGATAGCGTGTGCTGGTGTGCTGTTATGTGTCATTGCGTGTTTTCCCCATTGATGAAAAATTCTTGGTGCGCCCCCGATAGGTGGCGCGTGTGATTCTGCGACAAACGCCGTAGCGTGTCAATTGGCAAGATAGGGCTGAATCATTGGAACGCATTTCCAACCGTTTTAGATTCCCGTTTAAACGCAAGCATGCGTTTTTGCACAGAGTTGGTTAGAGCAGCATTTATCTTACGTTGAAGCAGAGTCGGAAAGATTCAGCCCTAATTGGCAAGATGCGTATCAAGTTCACATCTGGAAGGTGCGTTAAACTCTCCAGCTTTCCGCTGTGGTGTGATGATCGGTAGGACTACAAAATAACGTGATTGGCGCATGTTAGCCCCTATTCCCCCCAGCCCCCCTTTCCCCGCAGGCGGAGAAAGAGGGGAGCAAGCACGCCGTTAAGCCCCTCTCCGCCTGCGGGGACTGGCGGGAGGACAGTTTTGCATAAGCAGGTATGTTTACGGGAGGAATCGTAGGGGCAATCCTTGTGTTTCCCAAGTGGGTAGAGCAAGCCCTCCCCTACAAAACCGCGCTTCAAACCTGACTCCCTAAAAGTGTCCTCCCCCCAGCCTGCGGGGAGGGGGCGCGAACAAGTTCGCGTTGGGGGAGGGGCAAATTCGCGATCACGTTATTCTGCGGAGCTACCCGATGGTCTTCTCCCCCCAAAAACATAACGCCCGACCTGCGAACAGATCGGGCGCGTGTAATCGTGCGGAAAA
Source organism: uncultured Anaerolineae bacterium (assembly GCA_965554365.1). GTDB lineage: Bacteria > Chloroflexota > Anaerolineae > Aggregatilineales > Aggregatilineaceae > CAYRNY01. Next base: position 806 of record CBEVZO010000274.1, on the reverse strand, counting down.
TGTAGGGACTTAGTTGTCCAGACGGATGATTTCGGCGGCTTGGAGACCCTTCGGCCCCTGCACAATGTTGAACTCGACGCGCTCGCCTTCAACCAGTTCTTTGTAGCCATCGCCGCCAATCGCGCTGTAATGCACGAATACGTCGGGGCCACCTTCACGCTCGATGAAGCCGAAACCCTTTTGCGAGTTGAACCACTTGACGGTTCCCTGAATACGTTCTTCGGTCATATGTAGGGAGATGCTCCTTACCACTCTAAAAATGAGAGTACAAGTGTTGTGGGGGGTGTTGCGGGGAGCAGAAAAAAAACCCCCGGGGCGGATTGTTAGGCTGCACCGGGGGGACTTTCCGTCTTGCGAACAACCATCCACTACATGGGTCATTGTACGCGGATTTGTGAAGAGAGTCAATTCGGCCAAATGACCAAAGTTAGAGCGTGATCTCCAGGATCATTTCGGCGATGGTGCGCAGCTCGTTCGTGCCCATGTCCGCCAGCTTGCGCGCGAGGTCCAAATACGGTTTGTTGACCGGCTTCGAGACGAACTTACGCGTGTCTGGCTCCAACGCGCTGAACTCCTTCATATCCTCTTGCAGCAGCAAGGCCTGACCGACGCGGTTGCCGTGTTCCAGAAAGTACGGCAGGTTGACGCGGCAGGCCGACGCCAGCGATACCAGCACGGGCATGGGGATCGCGCGTTGGCCCAGTTCATAGGCGGCAACGTTGCCCGGTGATATGCCGGAGGCCTCGGCAATTTTTTATTTTAATGTCTGTATTCACAAAAGGTTGTAAGATTAAGAATCTTTGCGG